>JAJZZT010000056.1 GCA_021797415.1 Bacillota bacterium | reverse complement strand
GCAGTCCGCGCATCCGCGCTTCGAGTTCCGCATCCTTGCCGACGAGGTTGTCGTCCTGCCATGGATCGCGTTTTGTGTCAAACAGCATCGGTTCCCGTTCCGGTCCACGCATGTGGGCAGGGTAGCGCCAAACGGTCGCATCCGTATACGGAAGGAAACGGCCCGCCTCCGGATTCTCCGGCACTTTCGCCGGCGAAGACCAGTTGCCCGCGTTCATGAACAGGGTCGAATACAGGTACTGCGGCTCGTCTGCTTTCGCTCCGAGGTGATAGGTGTGGCGGCCGTCGGTCACATTGAGCGACCGGCCAAAGTAGCCGTAGATCGCCCACTCGCGAACCGTCTCCACCTGTCCGCGCAGCAGCGGCAGCAGGCTCCGTCCGTGCCGCGTGTCCTCCGCGCCCGCGCCGCCCGTGGTCGCGTCCACCATCGTCGCGTACAGATCCACCGCCGACGTCAGCGCCTGGATGCGCCCGCCGTTTGCCGTTCCCTGCGGATCCCAGATGATGAGCGGCGGATGCGCGAGGATGTCGTAATTGACGCATCCCGGTTTCCCGGTCCAGCCCTTCTCGCCCAGATAGTGGCCGTGATCGGACGTCAGAATGACCATGGTGTCTTTCCACAGATCCAGTTCGTCGAGCTTGTCAAACACCTTGCCCACCCACTTGTCCACCATTGCCACTTTGGCCGCGTACTGCGCCCGCACGAATCGCAGTTGCCGCTCCGTGAGGTGCGACGCGCCGTCCCCGTCCACCCGGCCGTACATCGGCCACAGGACCAGGTCCGGGTCCGTCGGGTCCTCATCGGTAAACTGCGACGCAAACTCCGGCGGGTTGTGAAACGGCTCGTGCACGTCGAAGCTGTCGATCACCAGCAGGAACCGTTCCTGTTCGTGGTTGTCCGCGAGCCACTGCGCCGCGTTCTTGAACACCCGCGGCGCCAGAAAGTCCTCTTCACTGCGAAACTCCGCGGCGTTGCGCGCATACGCGCCGCGACGGTGCGTGAAGTCACCCGCCAGAGCGCCGTCACCGGCATTGATCTGGCGCAAAAAGTCCGGGTCCGGCTTCACCGGGGCCGTCTTCCAGGCGTCCGTTTCATGTCCGCGGATGAATTCGAACCCGTGATAGTCGGTAAAATAGCCGTGGCTGCCGTGTTGGAAATAGTGGTAGTGGTCGGTGACCAGTTGCGTTGTGTAGCCGTGTTCCCGCGCCACCCGCGCCAGCGGCCGGTCGTACGGCTCGATCGGCCCCCACGGGCGCCAGAGAAACTCCTGCGTCCCCGTGAAAAACTCGCGCCGCGCCGGCATGCACGGCAGACTGCCCACGCAGTGGTGGTCGAACACCGCCCCGCGGGCCGCAAGCCGGTCGATATTGGGCGTCTCGACGTTCAGTTCGACCGGTTGCCCATACGCCTTCAGGAAATGCCTGTTGAGACTGTCAATACTGATGAATACGACATTCATGATCTCTTTCTTCTCCCTTCCTCCAAATCCGAAGTCCTGTCCTACGACGGCCGGGCCAATTCTGCGACATTCATCGTTTTCCCGCCTTGGGCCGCATGATTGGCGACCAGTGTCAGCGCTCGTCTTCTACCAGCCGCCATTACACCCTTTGCTCCTGCTCAGACACCGCTTCGCTAAACTCGCGACGAGCAAAGGGTATGACGGCGGCCTCGGGGACATGGGATCAAATCTGCTGCGCAGGCGGTCTTATGCCAGATATCGCGTTTGAGGTTTCAGCCAAACGCGATATGGGCGATCATCTGCCTGCCAAATTCGGTTGATCCCATACCCCCGGCACATCTTCATCTTCATCCTACTGAGGGTAGCCGAGCCCAGTCTGCCAGGACGCCGCCCTTTGCCGCAACCGCTCCACAAAGTCGGGGAAGTCCCCGCTTCAGATTCACCTTGTTACGTGGCTGCGTCCGGCTGCACAACGCGGTCACATACGCTAAAATCGACCTTCTCGCCCGCGCTGACGACCGCCGTCCCCGGAAGCCACTCCCGCAGGGTCCGCCCGTCGACTTGCGAGCAGTCCGCAACAACCAGGTCAGGACGGTGCAGGAGGGCCAGTGCGAGCGACAGGCGCCGGACCGCTTGCGCCGTCCACTCCTCCGTGACCACCACGAGCGCCGACGGCAGATGCTCCAGTCCCACCTGCCGCAACGTCGGCCGCACCTCCTGGTCCGACAGTTCACGTCCCGCCGCCGTAGACAGCAATTCGCGCAGCGTCAATCGGGGCAGCGGCGTATCGCCCGAGATCATTCCCACGTTCGTCCCGCGCCTGATCTCACCGCGCGGGACGGGGGTGATGCCCACGAGCACCTCGCGCAACTCCGCCGCCGCGGTTGGTTCGTCGACGCCAAACATGGTGCTGGTGGACTGTTGCCAAGTGAACGGCCCAGTAGAAAGCTCCAATTGTAACTGGTTCACCATGAGCGCCACGCCTGTCGGCGCATCTGCCACTGTGTCGGTGGGCGTGTGATCGTCCAGGTCGTCCAGCAACGTGAAGACGCGATCGGCGTTGGATTGCATCGTCCGCACCACCAGATAGACGCCGAACACGCCCCCGAATCCCTCCACCTTGCCCGCGTACGCCAACAAGGCGATCACCGTGCCGAGCAGCATCTGCCCGTGCATGATCATCCAGCCGCCGGCGAACCACGTGAGCGAGGTGACGAGCAATCCGTGCCAATTGAACACCGTGTTGAACCAGCCATGCGCGACCGACGAGGTGAACCCGAGATCCGCCAGTTCGCCGTTGCTCTTGGCAAATTCCCGCTCCAACCGCTCGCGCACAGACTCGTCGGCCGCCGCTGCGGCGATACGCGCCGGCTCCAGTTCGCGCAGGAGAAAGCCGTTGAGTTCTTCCACCACCTCGAACGTCCGGCGGTTGATCGCGTAGAACAACCGGCCGCCGTATCCGAGCAGCGGCACGAACAGCAGCGTCACGAGCACCGTCAGCAGGCCGAGGCGCCAGTTGAGCACTCCCATCAGCACGAACGCCGGGATGACCGGCAGAAACATCCACGTCAGATCCACCAGTTCACCGAACGCCGAGTACAGGGCATTGATGTCGTTGACCACCCGCGACATCAGGTCCGCTGTCGGCACCCCCCGATAGCTCGCGGGCATCGCCTTGCGCAACTTGTCATAGGCGATGGCGCGCAACTTCTGCAACGACCGGTGCGAGACAAATTCATGCCCGGC
>JAJZZT010000314.1 GCA_021797415.1 Bacillota bacterium | reverse complement strand
AGAGGGCAGGTCATAACCCTGTCGATGTATATGTCTCTGGAGATGGACGACGAAATTGCTTATGAGGGAGAGGAGTAGAACATCCACTCAACACCCTTGACTCTCCCGACTGGAGAGCGCCAGCCCAACTTCTGCCGCAAGATAAGATCAGGGAGGTGTCGGACACTTATCTCAACACCCCCCGATTTTTGTCAGGGGCACGAGACTACAGCTCCAATGTAGGACACCTCCTTCGGCGGAAACCGAGGGTACGGAAGGTTGTTTGCGGAAGGTTGAAGTCCGTCGTCTGGTGTTGGATACCGTCAAGGTGCAACTGCAACAAATGTTGGATGCCAGTGACCGCTCGAAACAAAAGCGGTGCCATTATTGCCTTCCTCGGGAACGGACATCGCCGCGTCCAATTTTCATCAGCGGGGGAGCGTTATGATTGACATGTGGGGTACGGGGGTATAGGATGTGGCGAGAGTAAAGGACAGAGCGGGCGGTGGCCGGACGTGCATTCGTACCAGAAGGAAGCGGAAGATCTGCTGATTCGTCTGAGAAAGATCGAGGGTCAGACGCGCGGCATTCAAAGGATGATCCAGGAGGAACGTTATTGTGTCGATATTTTGGCGCAGTTGTCTTCGGTCAAGGCTGCGCTCACGAGGGTTGAACTGATTTTGCTGGAGAGCCACACGCGCGGCTGTGTGGTGGATGCGATACGGGGAGAGGGCGGAGATGAAAAGATCGAGGAGTTGATGCAGGTGATCAAAGGATACACAAAATAGCATGCGAGGGGGCGGTGCGCATGGCAAAAGCGGCAGAAGAGGCAGTGCCGAGGACGGATGGCGGTGTCCAGAGTGCGCAACTGAACATCACGGGCATGACGTGCGCCGCCTGCGCCGCGCGAATCGAAAAGAATCTGAACAAACTGCCGGGCGTTTCACAGGCGAACGTCAATTTTGCGGCGGAAAAAGTGACGGTATTCTTTGATCCGGGCGTGGCCAGCCCGGGAACATTGATCGAGACGGTCCGCAAGACAGGCTACGATGTGGCGAACGTGAAGGTGGAACTCGCGATCAGCGGCATGACGTGCGCGGCCTGCTCGGCGCGGATCGAAAAGAATCTGAACAAGACGCCGGGCGTGGTGAAAGCCAGTGTGAACCTGGCCAGTGAAAAGGCGCTGGTCGAGATCGAGCCGGGGACCGCGACGCCGGACGATCTGATCCGCATCGTCGAAAAGACCGGGTACGGCGCGGCGCTTACGGTGGATCGCGCGGGCGAGGAGCGCGAGGATCAGCGCATCGCCTATCGGAACCTGCGGATCGCCTTCTGGTCCGGCGTTGTTCTCACGCTGCCTCTTGTGGTCCAGATGCTTGGCGTGTTTATCCCCGGGGGAGGGATCACCCTTCCGGTCTGGTTGCAACTCACGCTCGCGACACCGGTGCAGTTTGCCGTCGGCTGGCGTTTTTACAAAGGCGCCTACCATGCGCTGCGCGGCGGGGCGCCCAACATGGACGTGCTGGTATCGCTCGGGACGTCGGCGGCGTACTTTTTCAGTCTGGCCGTTGTGGTGTTTCGCATTCCGAGCGCACTGTACTTTGATTCGGCCGCACTTATCACAACGTTGATCCTGATGGGAAAACTGCTCGAACACAAGGCCAAGGCGCAGACATCTCAGGCGGTGAGGGCCCTGGTCAAATTGCAGCCCAAGACGGCGCGCGTCATGCGAAACGGGGCGGAGGAGGACATCCCGGTCGAACAGGTGGTCAAGGGCGATGAGATTCTCGTGCGCCCGGGTGAAAGTGTGCCGGTCGACGGGATTGTGCGAAGCGGGAGTACGACGGTGGACGAGTCGATGCTGACGGGAGAGAGTCTGCCGGTGGCAAAATGGGAAGGCAGCGCGGTGTTTGCGGCGACGATGAACAAGACGGGAGCGTTTCGCTTTCGCGCGACGAAAGTCGGAAAGGATACGGCCCTGGCCCAGATCATCCGGATGGTGGACGAAGCGCAGGGTTCCAAAGCGCCGATTCAGCAGTTGGCCGACAGGGTGTCGGGGATCTTTGTGCCGATCGTTCTCGCAGTGGCGGCGGTGACGTTTTTGATCTGGCTTCTCATTGCGGGGTTCACCCACGCCCTGATTGACGCGGTTGCGGTCCTCGTCATCGCCTGCCCCTGCTCGCTCGGACTCGCGACGCCGACGGCGCTCATGGTCGGGACAGGGAAGGGCGCTGAACTCGGTGTCCTGATCAAGGGCGGCGAGGCTTTGCAGCAGATGCAGCGGGTCACGGCGGTGGTGCTCGACAAAACCGGGACGATCACGCGGGGGGAACCGGCGGTCACGGATGTCCGGCCGCTCGGTGTTCGCGAGGAGGAGTTGCTGCGGATCGCGGCGAGTGTCGAAGCGGGGTCCGAACATCCGTTGGGAGCGGCGATCATTGACCGCGCCCGGGAGCGGGGAATCGTTTTGACTGCCGTGAGCGGCGTCAGGGCGATTCCCGGCTATGGCGTCGAGGCGGAGGACATGGATGGCGTGCAGGTCCTGATCGGGAATCGGGCATTCATGGAATTATCGGGTGTCGAGTGGCCCGGAGATTTGCTGGACGCGGACGAATGGGAAGAGCAGGGGAAGACAGTCATGCGGGTGGCGCGGGACAACCGCCTTCTCGGACTCATCGCGGTGGCGGATACCGTGCGGGAAACATCGGCGCGGGCGATCGCGGATTTGCGGGATATGGGGATCGAGGTGTACATGGTCACCGGAGACAACCGCCGGACAGCCGCGACGATCGCCAAACTGGTGGGACTTGCACCGGAGCGGGTGCTGGCGGAAGTATTGCCCGAGCACAAGGCGGATGAAGTGAAGAAACTGCAGCGGCAGGGCAAAGTCGTAGGCATGGTCGGCGACGGGATCAACGACGCGCCGGCGCTGGCGACCGCAGATGTGGGATTTGCGATCGGCACGGGTACGGACGTGGCGATTGAGACAGCGGATATTGCGCTGTTGCGGGGCGATCTGGAGAGCGTCGTGCACAGTGTGCGACTGGCAAAGGCGACCATGCGCAAGATTCGCCAGAATCTCGGGTGGGCGTTCGGCTATAACACGCTCGGTATCCCGCTGGCCGCGTTTGGCGTGGTCAGTCCGGTCATCGCCGGGGCCGCGATGGCTCTGAGTTCTGTGAGCGTCGTCACAAATTCGCTCTTGCTGCGGCGTTTTAAAAGCGGTCCGGAAAGAGACGCGGT
>JAJZZT010000034.1 GCA_021797415.1 Bacillota bacterium | reverse complement strand
CGCCGGACGACAGCTTGCCCGCAATGTAGCTGGCGCTGATGGAGCCGAGCAGATAGCCCGCCAGACATGCCAGAACGATCAATCGTCCACACCTCCTCTGCCGCGAAGTGATTCACCAGATCGGCTAGCTGGAAATCCCGACTTTAGCCGCGTGATCTATGACTCATGCCGTATAGCCGGGTCAGCCTGCCCTGTCAGTGGCGCGCGCGGATCGACAGCCGGATCGGCGTTCCCTGAAATCCGAACGAATCGCGCAGATGGTTCTCCAAGTATCGCTGATAGGAAAAATGCATCAATTCCGGATCATTGACGAAAAAGGCGAATGTCGGAGGTTTTACGCCAATCTGTGTACAATACATGATTTTTAGCCTCTTGCCTCTGTCTGTCGGCGGGGGGACCATGGTGACCGCCTCCTGTACGACGGTGTTCACCGTCGCTGTGGCAATGCGCAGCGCGTGATTCTCCGCCGCCTCCGCGGCCACCTCCAGCACGCGCGTCACCCTGCGCCCGGTCAGCGCCGAGATAAATACCACCGGGGCCCAGGAAAGAAAGGGAAGCTCAAGACGCATCTTTTTCTCCAACTGCTGTGCAGTCCTGGTGTCTTTCTCCACCGCGTCCCATTTGTTCACCGCAATCACCAGCGCCTTGCCGGCCTCAAGCGCAAAGCCCGCGACATGCTTGTCCTGTTCGACAAGACCCTCGATCGCGTCGATCAGCACAACGGCGACATCGCAGCGCTCGATCGCCCGCAATGCGCGAAGAACACTGTATTTTTCCGTCTGCTCGTAGATTTTCCCGCGTTTTCGCACACCGGCCGTATCGATCAGGATAAAGGGCTGATCGCCAAAAGTGAGCGGCGTATCAATCGCGTCCCGCGTCGTGCCGGCCCGCTCACTGACCAGAACGCGTTCCTCGCCCAGCAGCGTATTGACAAGCGACGATTTGCCCACGTTCGGCCGTCCGATGACAGCAACGCGAATCGCCCCGTCCTCCTCGTCCTCGTCGGCTGTTTCCGGCAGAGCCATGCGCGCCAGACAGGCGTCAAGCAGATCCCCTATGCCAAGCCCGTGTTCGGCAGAAACGCCGATGGTGGTCTCGAAGCCCATTTCATAAAACTCGTAGAGCAGCGCTTCGCGTCCCTTGTTGTCCACCTTGTTCACCGCGACCACCACGGGCTTGCCCGCCCTGCGCAGCAGGTCGGCGATATCCGCGTCCTGGATCGTACATCCGGTCGGGCCGTCCACGACGAAACAGACCACGTCCGCCTCGTCGATCGCGAACTCCACCTGCGCCCGGATGTGATTGACCAGCGGATCGTCGGCTCCCAGTTCAAGCCCGCCCGTATCCACGAGAGTAAACGTGTGGAGGCGCCACTCTGTCCGGGTGTACAAACGGTCGCGCGTAATGCCCGGGCGATCCTGCACGATCGCAAGCCGTTCTCCCGCAATTCGGTTGAATAGGGTCGACTTTCCCACATTGGGCCTGCCGACAATGGCCACCAAAGGCGCTGTCATCCCATGATTCTCCTTGCCGAAGTTGTTCCTTCTTTCAAACGGACAACGAGGACGTCTCCAGTGTCGACTCGTACCGTCGCCGTGCGGGGAGTGCGCCAAGTTCGCCCAGCGCGCCGTAAACCATGCCGCCCGCGGTCGGCGGAACGACCAGAACATCCACGCCAAGCTGGGTTCTTACATCATCGACCGTACCGTCGTCCAGGAAGACATCGCGGTCATCTTTCAACATGACGTCCGGCAGGAGAAGAACCCGCGCCTCCAGGCGTCCGCGCAACTGTCCAACGATGTCCTGGGCCGTCACAAGTCCTGTCACGCTGACCTCCGCGCCATAAAACCGATTCTGCACGACATGCACATCGAGCTGCAGTCCCTCCACCCGCTCCAGGCGAGCGGCCGCCTTGCCAATCGCCTTTTGTGAAGACACGCCTGTCACCAGGGCCACATGGCGCCCGACATTCAACCGAGCGGGAAAATCATGCTCCAGGCGGGTGAAATCGTCCAGAAAATGACGTATGAGTCCCACGCCGTTCTCGATCTGCGCAAACTCGTCGTAGTACGCGCCGGGAGGAACATCCGCGTCGGCCAGGACGTAAAATTCGTCGGCCGCGTGCACAAAATTGGCGCCGAGGCGCGGGCGCAGCACTTCCTGCCAGCGCGCAACCTGCCCGATGATCCGCAGCGCTTCTTGCGGAGTGCATCGCCGCAATTCGGCCAATCCACGGCGATGTTTCGTGAGCCCGACCGGAACTACCGACAGCGTACGCACGGCCGGATAAAAATCGGCCAGTTCGCGGATCGTGCGATCCAGTTCGACGCCGTCGTTCCAGTCTGGGCACAGGACAATCTGTGTGTTCATCTCGATGTCGTGCCCGGCGAGAAACGCGATCTGGCTCAGGATCTCTCCCGACCGCCGATTGCCCAGCATCCGTTCGCGCAGTTCCGGATTGGTCGTATGGACACTCACATTGATCGGCGACATCCTGAGCGCGGCGATGCGTTCCAGCTCACCTTGCTTCAGGTTCGTCAGCGTGACAAAGTTTCCGTGCAAAAAGGACAACCGGTAATCATCGTCGCGCATGCTGAGCGTTTTGCGCATATTCCCTGGAATCTGGTCGACAAAACAAAACACACATTTATTGTGGCACAGTTTCACGCGGTCGACCGTCGCGTGCTCCCACTCCACGCCGAGCGTCTCATCGTAGCCTTTTTCGGCTTCAATCAGCCATCTTTCGCCGTCCGCCTTGCGCACCTCGATCTCCAGTTCTTCGGCGGCGAGGGCAAACTGTAGGTCGACGATGTCGCCGACGGGCTGGCCGTTGATGGCAAGGATTTCGTCGCCAGGTTCAATTTGTAGTTCTTCAGCCAGTGATCCTTTGCGAACACTCTTGACCTTCGGCATGGCCCATCACTCCTTCACCGTCCGGCCTCTGCTTATGAGATTGCCCGAAAAAGTTCGAAAACTCCGCGACGCAAGGCTTCGGGCACGCTCTTTACGATCGGAAACGATCACGCAACAGATCGCCGAACAAATCGCCGAGCGTCGCCGCTGGCGCCTGCTCCGTCTGCTTTTCAAGCGGCGCAGACTGCTGCCGCCTTCGCTCAGGCGCGCGTTCTTTCTGAACCGCCTCGCGAATCGACAGCGACATGCGTTCTTCCGTCGGACGAATGTCGAGGATCTTCACCTGCACAGTTTCTCCCGGCGTCAGAGCGTCAGCCGGC
>JAJZZT010000133.1 GCA_021797415.1 Bacillota bacterium | reverse complement strand
ACATCGGCCAGAGTCGTTTGCCGGATCCGCCGGACAGCAGCACGAGTTTCATCGGATCTTCCTCCCGGACATTTCGTGGGTATCGTTCATCGCTTCATCAAGCGTTCCCGGACGCTTCAAGCTGTCTTCAGACGCTCCGGATCATCCAAATTCGCTCGAATTCCCTGATAATCCCGACATCATCTACAGGCGCTCCACGGATTCCGCCCGAGCGGCCGCGACCGATATGACGACCGCCTTGCGCCGAGCGCGCCAGGTCCAGAAATTGTTCGCATAAAAATTCCACACCATGGCGGCGCCGATCCCGATCAGGTTGGCGATCAGGAAGTGCGAGCCCAGTTTGTCGTCAATCACTGCGAGAACGGCGACATTGATGCCGATGCCGGCAAGCGATGTCGCCACATAGCGGAAAAGCCGGCTGAACGCGGGAATATTCCTGGAGTCCCGCCAGGTCACATTGTCGTTCAACAGAAAATTGTTGAGCATCGCGACGGCGCCGGACAGCGCTGCGGCCGCCCACAAGGCCAGTCCGAGCCGCACGAGCGTGTAGTAGATCACCATGTTCACCAACACGCCCGAGATTCCGACGGCGGCAAACACATACTTGCGCCGGTCCTCCGGACTCGCGCCCACCAGCCTCGCGACGTGCCGCAGATAATTCCACTGTTCTTTCAACGACATGTTCGACGAACCGGCGACGCGCGGCTGAAACCGGTACGGAATCTCCCGGATGCTCTCGTAATTCCCGCGGACGAGCACCTCCATGAGAATCTTCCATCCGATCGGCTGCAGTTTCACGCCTTCGACGACACTGCGCCGGAACAGAAAAAATCCACTCGTCGGATCCGTCACCGTGCGCACGCGATGAAGCATCGCCCGGCCGATGACGCGGGCCACGCCGGACACCAGCTTGCGAAAGGAACTCAGCCCCCCTTCGTCCCCTCCTGGGACGAAACGGCTGGGAATCACGATATCCGCGCCCGCGATCACCTCCGGAATCATCGTGCGCAGCACTTCGGGCGGATGTTGCATATCCGCGTCCATGACGGCGATCAGATCGCCCTGCGCAAGTTCAAATCCGCGCACGACCGCGGTGCCGAGGCCGCGCTCGTTCACCCTGTGCTCGAATCTCACCCACGGATGCGCCTGACTCAAGCGCTCCAGTTCCGCGACCGACGCGGGGTCGCTGCTGTCATCCACAAACACCACTTCAAACTCCATCGGCTCCAGCGCCCGGTGGAGCGCTTCGGCCACAAGCGCCGGATTGCTCCCCTCGTTATATGTCGGTACCACCACGCTGACTTTCACCGGCAATCCCCCTAGCCACTGCGGATCCGCTCAATTCCCGCCCATTTTTCTGCGGATCGTTCGTCTACGCTGTACGCTATATCCTGTCAGAAAACCTGTCAACGAGCGGAAAATGCGTAATTAAAGACCTTTATTGTCCTTTAAGTCGCACTCCGGCAGGGATCACAGAACCTCTGAAAGGGGGGTGGTTAGAGATGTTAAAGGTTTTTTTATCGAGGAATATGGAAGAAAACAGGGCGGGATTACCCCTGGGGGAATCTCCTGCCCTGTTTTGTAAATTTCCTTCTGCCAGTCTTCGTCATTCCCTTTGCTCCTGCTCAAACACCGCTTCGCTAAACTTGCGACGAGCACAGGGAATGACGACGCCCCAGCAAACCTTGCCCTTGGCGCTGAACTCACCGGGCATAGGGCATGACACCGGCCCAGCGGACTTTCGTCCTGTCAATGGTGGCCTCCAGCGCTTTGCCGACTATCCTGCCGAAGAAGCGCTCATCAGCCGGAAAAGCCCATCAGAAAGATGTGGATCTGGCCCTGGTTCGAGGGGTTGGGAAGCGTGACGCTTTCCACCGTCTTGCCCGGCTCCAGGGGAACCGCCGCGGCATAGAGGTAGGTGGCGACATTCTCCCTGCCGCTTGCCGTATCGACCGTATTGCGATACGCACAACGCGCCACGACCGCATTGCCGAAGGAGACGCTCTCTCCGCCGCCCCCGAGCGTCCAGTCACTGAAGCCAAGCTGGAAGGACTGCGTGCTGCCGTCCGTATAGGTGATGGTCCCCTGGCCCTGCGTCGGGCCGTTTGCAGCGGCGCCGATAAATACAAGACGGCTGCCGGAACCGGACAGGGAAATCTTCTGGCCGCTCGCCTGAATATTGTCGGGTATTCCCTGTGCAAACATCGGCCATTGAAACGCGGCGCCGTCGGCGGTGAACGACGTGCCGGGCGCGACGCCGGCCTGCCGCAGCGCGGTTGCCGAGTAACTGCGTTGGCCGCCGTCAAAGTTGCCGGCGGAGACACCGCTGTCGCTCGAAACGCCCACATTGTTGTAGTCGCCAAACAGGCTGGTCGCGCCACCGCTCACCACCACGTCCACGGTGACGGGAGGAACCGTTGCGCCGACATTTGTGGCGGCCCGCGTGAAGTTCACCTGCACAGGATAGACGCCGGGCGCCGCATTTTGCGGGAGAGTTACCGTGAGCGGCGCCAGCGCGCCGTGGGCTTCACTGGCCGCGACCACCGTCACGCCGCTCAGGCCAAGAGGCTGCGGAATGCTCAGCGCCAGGTGATAAGGCTGCCCGGCGGCCGTGATCGCCTGCAGGCCCACGGAGAACGTCACCGTGGATCCAGGGGACGCCTGGACCGTTGATTGCGTTGCAAAGCCGAGGGCCGGCGCCAGGCCGTACGTGAAAGACGGCGGGTTCAAGGCATTCGGGGCTGCGCTCGCGCCCCGCGCCAGGCGCGGCTGGAAGGCTCCGCGCGCAACCGACTGCCTTACGGCTGACCGCAGGGCGCCGCGCGTCTTGCCCTGCGCCGCAGGAGACGCCCCGAGCGGCATGCGCGAACTGCCGACGGGCGTAGAACTCTGCGCGGTTGGAGAGGCCGGAGAGACTTGAGAGGACGAGAGCCGATAGGTCATGGTCGATTGTCCGGAAGCCGCTATGTCCGCAAGCGTCAACCAAGACCCCGCAAAGGCGCGCCCGCCAAAGGACAAGGCCCGGACGTACGGACTGTCGGCGCCCGCACCCTGACCGTTGACGACAAGCACACGGCTCCCCCCGCCCCAATGCACGACAGCGTGCGCAAACAGCGGACTGGCCAAGGCAAAGCCGGGTACGCCGGGAATTTCCGGGTACATGCCGAGCGCGGCCCACACATACCACGCGGACATCGTGCCAAGATCGTCGTTGCCGGGCAGGCCGCCCGGCGTCGGCTGGTAC
>JAJZZT010000346.1 GCA_021797415.1 Bacillota bacterium | reverse complement strand
ACCGCGATCGAATCGCCCGAGTGCACGCCGGCCCGTTCGACGTGCTCCATGATCCCCGGTATCACGACGGTTTCTCCGTCCGAGATGGCGTCCACCTCGACTTCCGTCCCGACGATGTAGCGGTCGATCAAAACCGGTTGCTCGCTTGAAACCTGCACCGCCTCGCGCATGTACAGTTCCAGTTCGGCCGCCGAATAGACGATCTGCATCGCTCGGCCGCCAAGCACGTAGGACGGCCGGACGAGCACAGGATACGCCAGGCGGTGCGCGACGGCTCGCGCTTCTTCCTCCGACGCGACCGCCGCGCCCGGCGGCCGGACGATTCCGAGTTCCTCCAGCAGCGCGTCGAACCGCTCCCTGTTCTCCGCCCGGTCGATGTCCGCCACGTCTGTGCCGAGGATGCGCACGCCGCGGCGCGCCAGCGGTCCCGCGAGATTGATCGCCGTCTGGCCGCCGAACTGCACGATCACGCCCTGCGGGCGCTCCCGTTCGATCACGTGCATCACGTCTTCGATGTACAACGGTTCGAAGTAGAGCCGTTTGGATGTATTGAAATCCGTGGAGACCGTTTCCGGATTGTTGTTGATCACGATCGATTCGGAGCCGCGGCGGTTGAGCGCCAGGGCCGCATGGACCGAACAGTAGTCAAACTCGATGCCCTGTCCGATGCGGATCGGTCCGGAACCAAGCACGAGCACCTTGTTCCCGTCGCTTTCCTGCACCTCGTCTTCCCGCTCGTACGTCGAGTAGTAGTACGGCGTCCGCGCTTCAAACTCCGCCGCGCACGTGTCGACCATCTTGTACACCGGCCGCAGCCCGAGCCGATGGCGCCACTCCCGCACACGCTGTTCCGTCAGGCCCGCCTTTTGCGCGACGTACGCGTCTGGAAAGCCCGCGCGCTTGGCCAAAAGCAGCAGCTCGTCGTCAAGGCCGTCCTCGATCCGGCGCGCGAGGTGCAGCAAACCGGCCAGCTTGTCGAGAAAGAAGCGGTCCACCTTTGTGCGCTCCGCCAGTTCGCCCGCCGTTGCGTTGCGCCGCAACAGTTCGTAGAGTACAAACAGCCGCTCGTCATCGGGCTGCTCCGCCCGCTGCCACAGCCTGTCGTCCGGCGTTTCGGCCAGCGAAGGCAATTCCAGCGACTGCCGGCCGATTTCAAGCGACCGCACCGCTTTCATCAACGCCTCCTCGAACGTCCGGCCCAAGGCCATCACCTCGCCGGTCGCCTTCATCTGCGTGCCAAGCCTGCGCTCCGCAGCGACGAACTTGTCAAACGGCCAGCGCGGAATCTTGCAGACCACATAGTCCAGCGCGGGCTCGAAACAGGCGTACGTCTGCTGCGTGATCGGGTTGACCAGTTCGTCGAGCGTGTAGCCGAGGGCGATCTTGGCGGCCATCTTGGCGATCGGATAGCCGGTCGCCTTGGAGGCCAGCGCGCTGGAACGGCTCACGCGCGGATTGACCTCGATCACATAGTACCGTTCGCTCTGCGGATCGAGCGCGAACTGGATATTGCACCCGCCCTCGATCGCGAGCGCCCGGATGATGCGCAGACTGGCCGCCCGCAGCAATTGATACTCGCGGTCCGTCAGCGTCTGGCTCGGCGCCACGACCACGCTGTCCCCGGTGTGCACGCCGACCGGATCGATGTTCTCCATATTGCAGATCACGATGCAATTGTCGTTGGCATCGCGCATCACTTCGTATTCCACTTCCTTGTAGCCGGCGATGCTGCGTTCGACCAGCACCTGTCCGATCGGCGACAGGCGCAGGCCGAGCGATACGATGTGTTCGTACTCTTCTTCCGTGTACGCGATGCCGCCGCCTGTTCCACCGAGCGTATAGGCCGGACGGATGATGATCGGCAGGCCGACTTTCTCCTGAAACGCCCGCGCTTCGGCAAACGAAGTGACGATGGCGCTGTCCGGCACATGCTCGCCGAGTCTACCCATAAGAGCGCGAAACTGCTCCCGGTCCTCCGCCATCTTGATTGACGGCAGCGAAGTGCCGAGCAGGGCAACGTTTTGTTCCGCCAGGACACCCGCATCGGCGAGCGCCACCGCCAGGTTGAGTCCGGTCTGACCGCCGAGTGTCGCGAGCAGCCCGTCCGGCCGCTCCCGGCGGATGATCTGGGAGAGGAATTCGACCGTCAGCGGCTCGATATAGACGCGGTCCGCGACATCCGGATCGGTCATGATGGTCGCCGGATTGGAATTGACGAGCACCACCCGCATGCCTTCCTCGCGCAGCGCCTGGCAGGCCTGGGTGCCCGCGTAGTCGAATTCCGCCGCCTGCCCGATGACGATCGGTCCCGACCCCACCACCATGACGGTCGAGATATCAGTGCGCTTGGGCATGGTCCCGCCCCCTCTCCCACTGGTCGATCAGATCCATGAAATCGTCAAACAGATAGTCGCTGTCGTCGGGACCCGGCCGCGCCTCCGGATGGTACTGCACCGAGAAGGCGGGCGCCAAGCGATGGCGCACACCCTCCACCGTCCCGTCGTTCTGGTTGATGTGCGTCAATTCCAGCTCCGTTCCGGCGAGCGACGCCCCGGTCACCACATAGCCGTGATTCTGCGACGACATGCAGACGCGGTTCGTGCGCAGGTCTTTGACAGGGTGGTTGACGCCGCGATGGCCGAAACGCAGTTTCTCTGTCTTCGCCCCGCAGGCGAGAGAAAGCACCTGATGCCCCATGCAGATGCCGAACACCGGCACGCGCCCGATCAGACGCCGGACCGTATCCACAATCTCCGGCAGATCCGCCGGATCCCCTGGACCGTTTGACATCATGACACCCTGCGGACGCCATGCCATGATCTCGTCGGCCGTGCTGTAGGCGGGAAGCACCGTCACGTTGCAGCCGCGCGCGCGCAGGCTGCGCAGCGTGCCCGTTTTCAATCCGAAGTCAAGCAGCGCGATGCGCCTGCCCTCTCCGGGCATGGTGTACGGCGCGGGCACCGTCACGCGCGCGACCTGGTCGCGCGGAAGGCTCCACGCGCGCAGTTCCGTCAGCAGATCGGCTTCCGGCCGGCCGTCCGTGGTGATCACCGCGCGCAGCGTTCCGTGCGTGCGCAAAAGGCGGGTCAGCATCCGAGTGTCGATCCCGGCCATCCCGATCACGTTCTGCTCGCGCAAAAAATCGTTGAGACTGAACTGGCTGCGGTGATGGCTGGGCAATTGCGTCGCTTCCCTGACGACGAAGCCGAGCACATGGGAGCGGGTCGACTCCACATCTTCCGCATTG
>JAJZZT010000232.1 GCA_021797415.1 Bacillota bacterium | reverse complement strand
CACGAGCAGGATCAGCACGTAAAAAAACGCGCTCTGATAGAAGCGTCTCATTCCTTACCTCCTCTCGGTCAAGGCGGGAATATTGTAACATATCGCCCTGACAAAAAGCACGCTCGCAACCGCAGGGCCGGACGCGATCCCGCCAAAAAAATCGGGCGCGTCAATCCTGCGCGTACACGGAACGCCGCAGCACTCCCACGTAGGGGAGATGCCTGTACTGTTCGGCGTAGTCAAGGCCGTAGCCCACCACGAAGCGATCCGGAACGGTGAATCCAAAATAGTCCGGACGGATCTGAATGGTGCGGTGGCCCGGCTTGTCGAACGCGGCGCAGATTTTCACGGATCTGGCGCCGCGCCGCAGGAGATAATCGCGCAGATAACTGAGGGTCAGACCGCTGTCCACAATGTCTTCCACGATCAGGATATCCCGCTGTTCCACCGAAAGTTCCAGGTCTTTCAGGATACGCACGACACCGGACGATTTTGTCGATTGCCCATAGCTTGAAGTTGCGATAAAATCCAGTTCCAGCGGAATATCGATCTGGCGCACCAGATCGGCCAGAAAAACGAACGCTCCTTTTAATACTCCGATGACAAGCGGGTTTTTATCCCGGTAATCCCGGCTGATCTGCGCGGCCACCTCGGCAACGCGCTCGCGGATCGTCTCGGACGAGAAGAGCAATTCTTCAATACTATCTTCCATAGTAAATGCCTCCGTGATGGCGGGACCCTCATCGTTCGTTAAACGGCGGCGCGTCAACCGCGACCCGCCAGCCCGCTTTGGCTCCCGGTTCAATCCATTGTCCGGCGCAGCGGCACAGTCCGGGAATCCATACGATCTCCCCTTCAAACTCAAGGACCGGATAAAGCGGCCTGAACGCCCTTGGCACCTTTCCGTCCGCCAGGATGTCGGACACCAGCCTGGTGCCGCACATTCCGCCGGGATGCACCCGTTCCCCGGCGCGCGCCGGACGGATTGCAGCCCGCCCGCCGATGTGCGGCGGGAACCACGCCGTCCACTTCGACCGCGACCACCGCCCCGGCGCGGGAGGCACATCGAGGGCAGCGCAAAATCGCCAACCAACGGCATCCACGCACACGCATCCCTGCCGTTCGAGAACCGCCGCCCGCCACGGTCCGTCTGTTCCCGGCCGGCGTGAAATGTCGCGCAATACAAGATAGTCGCCCGCCGCGCTCGCCGCCACGGCGGCGCGCAACTCCGCATGGCCCGAGCGACGGTCCGACGCGATCCGCTTGATCTGTTCAATATGCGCAAAATCCCAATCCAGATGTGCAGCAAGTCTTTCTAATACTAATTTAAGCACTCTGCGTTGTAAAGCGTCAGGCAGCACGGCAAATTCCGTCCGCCTGCACACGGCGAGTCCAGGGGCGCGAAATACAGACCCGTCCCCCAGCCAATCTTCGGCCAAGCGGTTCTGCATGTCGTCCTCATCTCTTACAATATCCGCCAGATGGGACAACGTCCGCATGATCTCGGCATTAAAATAACGTTCCAGATAGGGAATCAGTTCATGACGAATGCGATTGCGCTGATAATGCAGCAGACGGTTTGTGGAGTCGTCGACAAACTGTAGGTTGTATCCGTCCGCGTAGCGGTTCATCTGTTGCGGGGACACGTCAAGCAGCGGGCGGACCAGATGATGGCTGCCGAGCGGCCGCCTCGCGTCCATGCCGCGCAGACCGCGCAAGCCGCTGCCGCGCAAGAAACGGCTGAGCACCGTTTCAGCCTGATCGCCCTGGTGATGGGCGGTCAGGATCACACAGGACCCGAACGCATCGGCGGCGCGCCGCAGCGCCTCATATCGCAATTCCCGCGCCACCGCCTCCTCGGAACCCCCTCGCTCCAGAAGCCGTCCGATCACATCGACACGTTCGAGGATGAATGGGATGCCATAACGCAGCGCCTGGCGGTGAACGAACTCTGCATCACGATCCGCCTCTTCTCCGCGCAGGCCATGATGGACATGACATACGCGCAAAGGAAAATCCACCTCCCGGCGCAAGCTCACCAGAAGGTGGAGCAAAACCATCGAATCACGCCCACCGCTGACGGCGGCGACGACCACCCTGTGCACATCTGTTTTCAGCGCGTCGGCAACCCGCCGCAAAAGATCACTGTCCTCCGGCATACGCGGACACCTTCCATCACAGACCCGTGCCCCGTCATTGTACCAGTTTTGCCGAAAGCACAAACCCCAGTGGACATGTGATAATCCAAATTTCAGCAGGCGCACAGCGGACTTTATCGCATGTCCACTAGGCGCCAAGCCAGAGCACAGTCACCAGGGTCGCCGTGAATACCGTCACGGCGGCAAACAGTCCCCAATCCGTGCGATCCCACGCGCGCCGCTTGCGCGTCACCCGCCTGCGGCCGCGCGCGAGCGGCGCGCCGCCGTCCAAAGACGGTCGCCGCACTCCCATCGAATCAGCCAGACGCCCTTTGAACTCATTCATACCCCTGACCTCTCCATTGAGCACGGCGAGCACCTCCGTCAGTGATCCATCTCCCGTTTCTGCGGCACGCTTCGCATGCGCGCGCAGCCAGGCGGCCCGATCGGCCGGGCGCATGCGCGACAGGCGCTCCGCGTCAGCCTTGGACACAGGTCGCGCCAACTGCAATCCGAGCAGTGCGCACGCCAGCAGGTCGTACTCCAGGTCGGCCCGCCGCGAGCCCAGCCCCCACCAAGCCCTGTCGTACGCCTCCGTGAACTCTTTGACCGATTGGCCGATTCGCGCCACCCCCCCGAAATCGACGAGGCGCAGTTCGTTCGTACCATGCAGAATCAGGATATTGGCCGGTTTCACATCGCCAAAGATATACCCCTGCCGGTGCAGCCCTTCGAGTAGAAGGACGAGTTTTTGCAGGCAGAGCGCGATCCAATCCGCCCCGCGCAGGCGGATGAATTCATCGACAGGCACACCGTCAATGAATTCCATTGCGAGAAAAAACCGCTTCACGCCGCCAACCGACGTGTCGTCCAGCTCAATGCCGCGCGGACCGACCGCGCGACCCGCGCCATCTGTCGCAAAACGCTGCAGTCGATCGTACTCCAGCGACAGGGCCGTGGGGTGTTCCGACACCTTGACGGCCACACGCTCCCCGTCACGCTGCGCGAGATAGACAGACCCGCCGGCGCCTCTCCCGATCAAGCGTTCGACCACATAGGAACTTCCGCGCCACTTACCCACAAAACCGACGCCCACCTGCAGAAGATCCGCACGCTCCAGTCCGTCTT
>JAJZZT010000515.1 GCA_021797415.1 Bacillota bacterium | reverse complement strand
TCTGCGAGCCGCACCGCCGTCCTTTCCAACAGTTGTTCTTTCTCGTACAATGCAGAGAATGACGCCTGCAAGGCCTGACGCGGTGTCCGGTAGTCCGACAGGTCGGCGTGCTGCGTGAGGTAGCCCACCTGGACGGTGGGCAGCCACGCGACGCGGCCGCGGTCATGCGGCAGCCTGCCAGCAAGAATCTGCAGCAGGGTGGATTTTCCCACGCCGTTGCGGCCGATCAGCGCAACGTGTTCGCGCGGCAGGAGACGGACGTCGATCCGCTTCCACAGTGTGCGATCGCCGTACCCGTGGGACAGATCTGAAATTTCCAGCATGTCGGGCCTCCTTTCTATACAAGAGCGTATCCGGACTATAAATTAGAAAATTGGAGACAAGAACCAGATGCACATCGTCCTCTTTGAACCTTTGATACCGCCCAACACGGGCAACATCGCGCGCACGTGCGCGGCGACCGCCACGGTGCTGCACCTCGTCGCCCCGCTCGGCTTTCGCGTCGACGCCGCCGCGGTGCGCCGCGCGGGTCTGGATTACTGGCACCTGGTCGACCTGCGGTTGCACGAAAGTCTGCCCGAGGTCGTCGAACAGGCGCGGAAGGCCGGTTCGACCTGCCATTTTTTCAGCAAATTCGCGCGCCGTAGCTATGCGGAAGCCGTTTACGCGGCGGACGACTACCTGATATTCGGAAAAGAGACCACCGGCCTGCCGGACTACATTCACACGCAGTACCCCGAAGCGCTTCTGCGCATCCCCATGCTCCCATCCGGCGTTCGTTCTCTCAACCTGTCCAACAGCGTCGCACTCGTTTTGTATGAGGCGTTGCGTCAACAAGATTTCCCCGGACTGGTGTGAACGTCCTGCAGTATTGTCGATCGGACGCGCGTTTTGCAAAGGGGACGCATATTTTGCCGACTCTTTCACTTTTGGGCAGCAACGGCCGATGCGCGTGCGCATAAGGATAATATCACACCTTTGGCCGCCTATCGGGCCAAAGAGCAGCAGTTGGCGTTTATGCATTTTCCCTTTGGCGGGATACACATCTGGTGTACACTGGACATAAACGAAGGAGGGTGGCCAAAATGTCGAGTCGTCAACCGGATTTTTCAAATACCTATACTTTTTCTGATATGGGAACATGGAGCGAACCAGAACGGTTTGAGTTGGTCGATGGCACACCCTTCATGCTGGCCTCGCCCGGTGTGGAGCACGAGGACGTTTCGACCCAATTGCGAGCCGCTTTTAATGGATTCGTTCGACAATACAGGCCGGAATGCCGTGTTTACGGCGATCCCGCAGGGGTTTTGCTGGAAGACGGCGAACGAAATGTGGTGCGCCCCGACGTGTTTGTGATGTGTCACTATCGGATTCAAAACGGTCAAATGATCGGCATACCCTCCTTTGTTGCAGAGATTTTATCAAAAAGCACGGCGAGTTTCGACGTTCATGCGAAGTATCGGCTATACGAGCGATTCGGTGTGCCCGAATACTGGATTGTTGATCCAATTCACCAGTTGGTACAGGTATATCGTTTAGAAGAAGGGAAATATGCATTTCAAGGGCAGCATGGGAAGGAGGATCAAATTGTTGTCAAAGGATTTGACGAGAGCTTGGCCATAACGTTGGATGAGATTTTTTTGCTCGATTTATAAATTTTTCTTGGGTGCGTGAGGAAGCATTTCTGGAGATGACTTCGCCATGCGCCGGAGAGTTCTGGCCCCTTTTTGAACAGCCTCTTACATCAATCACCAGATCCGAAAACATTTCAGCACGCCCACAATCCGCTTATTCCGCCCATATTCCCCGCACATCACGAACAGGACTGTCGATCGGACGCGCGTTTTGCAAAGGGGACGCATATTTTGCCGACTCTTTCACTTTTGGACAGCAACGACCGATGCGCGTGCGCATAAGGATAATATCACACCATGCAGGGTGAGAATGTCTTGACGCGGGCGATCTTTGCAAAGGGGGGAGAGAGCGTGGACATCTTGAACCGCCTGGCCGCCTATCGGGCCAAAGAGCAGCAGTTGGCGTGGGAGGGGACACTGAAAGACTATCTGGAAGTGGTCCGGCGCAATCCGCAGGTGGCCCAGACAGCGCACGCCCGAATTTACAACATGGTTGCTTCGACGGGTATCGAAGAGGACGAGGCGCACAAAAAGTACCGTTTCTTTTCCAGTGAACTGTTCGGTATGGAATCCGCGCTCGAACGGCTGGTGGAGGAATACTTCCATTCCGCGGCCAGAAGGCTCGACGTGCGAAAGCGCATCTTGCTTCTGATGGGGCCGGTGAGCGGAGGGAAGTCGACCATCGTCACACTGCTAAAGCGCGGTCTGGAGCAGTACACGCGAACCGCTGAAGGGGCGCTGTACGGCATCAAGGGATGCCCGATGCACGAGGAGCCGCTGCACCTCATTCCGCCCGCGCTGCGGGCGGAGGTGGAACAGGAACTCGGCGTGCGGATCGACGGCAACCTCTGTCCGTCTTGCCGCATGCGCCTCCAGGCGGAGTATGGCGGCCGCATTGATGAGGTGATGGTGGAGCGGGTGGTGCTGTCGGAAGATGATCGCGTGGGCATCGGGACGTTCAGCCCGTCGGATCCAAAGTCGCAGGACATCGCCGACTTGACGGGGAGCATCGACTTTTCGACGATTTCCGAGTACGGTTCGGAGAGCGATCCGCGCGCCTATCGGTTCGACGGGGAGTTGAACAAGGCCAACAGGGGTCTCATGGAATTCCAGGAGATGCTCAAGTGCGACGAGAAGTTCCTGTGGAATCTGCTCTCTCTGACACAGGAGGGAAATTTCAAGGCGGGGCGCTTCGCGCTGATTTCCGCCGACGAGATGATCATCGCGCACACAAACGAATCCGAGTACCGCACGTTTGTCAGCAACAGGCGCAACGAGGCGCTGCAGTCGCGCATGATTGTGATGCCGATTCCGTACAATCTGCGCGTGTCGGAAGAAGTGAGGATCTATCACAAGCTGGTCTCGCAGAGCGATCTCAGGGATGTCCACATCGCTCCGCACGCGCTGTGGACGGCGGCCATCTTCTCCGTGCTGACGCGCCTTAAAGAGTCGAAGCGGCAGGGCATGGACCTGCTGAAAAAGCTCTACCTGTACGACGGCCGCCAGGTGGAGGGCTTCAAGGAACAGGACATGCAGGAACTGCGGATGGAAGCGCCGGACGAGGGAATGGGCGGCATTGACCCGCGCTATGTGATCAATCGCATCTCCAGCGCGCTGATCCGCCAC
>JAJZZT010000193.1 GCA_021797415.1 Bacillota bacterium | reverse complement strand
GTCCGTCATTCCACCGTCTACCGCAATATACGTGCGCACGCCGGGGATATCCTTGCGACTGCCCACGCGATAAAGTGTCGTCCCCGCCTCGGCGATCACGCTGCGCCCCGGTTCGAGCACCAGCGTGGGCACATCCATGCCCCGCGCCGCGAAGGAAGTTCGCACCGTGTCAATGATCGCGGCCACCATGGTCTCAATCGGCGGGACCATGTCCTCCCGCGTGTAACGAATGCCCAAACCGCCGCCCAGATTGAGCACGGACAGTCCCACATTCGCCTCATCGCGCAGGTGGACGTACGTCTCAGCCATCCGTTCTGCGGCGACGCGAAATCCCTCCACATCGAAAATCTGCGACCCGATATGGGAGTGCAATCCACGCAGGTGCAGGGCGGGCTTATCCTGAACCTCTGCAACAGCGCGCATTACCTGTCCGCTGAACAGATCAAAGCCGAACTTGGAATCCTGTTTGCCCGTCGTGATAAACTCATGCGTGTGTGCGTCCACGCCGGGGGAAACGCGCAACAGGATGTCGACCTCGCGGCGCTCGGCAAGCGCAAGTTCATTCAACAGGTCGATCTCGTAAAAATTGTCCACCACAAAGTACGCGATCCCGGCGCGCAGTCCGTACAAGATTTCTTCCCGCGTCTTGTTGTTGCCGTGCATGAGAATGTTGGCTGGATCGACACCCGCCGCCAGCGCGGTGTGCAATTCGCCCGCCGACACGACATCGATCCACAGCCCCTCCTCCCCGGCAATCCGGCACACGGCGATCGACGAAAACGCCTTGGAGGCGTAGGTGACGGCGTAAGAAAGGCCGCTTGCCACGAACGGTCCCTTGTAAGCCCGCATCCTGTCGCGGATCAGATCCTCGTCGTACACGATGAGCGGAGTGCCGAATTGTTCGGCGAGATCTGTTGCGCGGCAGCCGGCAATGATCAATTGGCCGTCGGGGTCAATCTTGCTGTTGCCTTGCAAAAACATTCCGTTAATCCTCTCTCTGTGGATAAATTGACCTATGTTGAACAAAGCCGTCGCCTTCCTGATGAGTAGCGAGCGCGGTTCATGGGCCGATATCCAGGGGACATATGATAAAGTCTACTGAACAGGCGGTCTGATTTCAGATATCGCGTTTGAGGCTTCCGTCAAACGCGATATCTACTGGATTTCGCCTGTCGGAATTGGGTTTATCACATATCCCCTTGACATTATAAACCGTCGCACACTTTCAGGCCAGATCCTCACGGATGGTCTGCAGAATGCGCTTTTCCAAACGCGACACCTGGACCTGAGAAATATGCAAAATTTCCGCCACCTCGGACTGCGTCTTGTCGCGGAAGAACCGCTCGTACACAATGAGACGCTCGCGTTCTGGCAACCGCGCCAACACATCGTGCAAAGCCAGGCGGTCAAACCACTTTTCCTGGTCCACATCCGCAATCTGGTCTCCGAGATAGATGGGATCTCCGTCATTCTCGAATACAGTCTCGTGAATGGAGGCCGGTGCGCGGATCGCTTCCTGCGCGAGTACGATTTCGGACGGTTCCATGCCGAGCGCTTCGGCCATTTCGTTGATGCGCGGCTGGCGTCCCAACTGCTTGGCCAGTTCATCTCTCGTCCGACGGATGTTGCGGGCCGTCTCCTTCAAGGACCGGCTCACCTTCAGCGTGCTGTCATCCCGCAAAAATCGCTGGATTTCTCCGATGATCATGGGCACCGCATACGTTGAAAACTTCACGTCGTACGACAGGTCGAACTTGTCGATCGCTTTCATCAGCCCGATGCAGCCAATCTGAAACAAGTCGTCCGCTTCAATGCTGCGTCCCAGGAACCGCTGTACGACCGCCCACACCAGCCGTTGGTTGTTTGTCACCAGTTCATCGCGCGCCATTACACTTCCCGACTGGCTTTGCGCGATTAACTCACGCACCCGTTCATCCGGAAGTTTGGCAAAGTCGTGCACCCCTTTTTGCTCCATCGTCCACACTCCATTGCCGGCCAAGTCAAACGGTCCCCGCGGACCGTCCGGCTGCCGGAAGCTGTCATGACTCTCCGGCGGCCGACAAGGGCACGGACACCTCACCGATACGTTTTGTAAATTTCAGGCGGGTCCCTTTGCCGGTCGAAGAGACCACCTCAAACTCATCGGCGAACGATTCCATGATCGTAAAGCCCATGCCGGAACGTTCGAGGTCAGGACGGGACGTGTAGAGCGGTTGTCGCGCCACGTCCAGGTCAACGATTCCCACACCGCTGTCCTCCACAACCAGTTCCATTCTATCACCCATAATATTACAACGCAAGATAACATCTCCAGTCATTTCTGGATAACCGTGAATGATAGCGTTGGTGACCGCTTCCGACACGATGGTCTTGACCTCGGTCAATTCATCCATCGTCGGATTCATCTGTGACACAAAGGCCGCAACCGCCACGCGCGCAAAAGATTCATTCCCGGAAATTCCCGTGAAACGGATCTCCATTTCATTCGCCTGCGTCACTGTGACACCTCCTTGAGAGCCCGCACCGCTTCGCTCTGCTCGGCGTGAATAGGCATGATCTTGTGCAATCCGGAGATCGCGAACAACTTGTGAACCGGCGCCGGGACGGAGGCGATGCGCATCTGCCCTCCGCGCTCCGCAATTTTTCTGTATCTGCCGAGGATGACGCCAAGGCCGGAACTGTCCATGAACGTCACGCCCTTAAGATCCAGCACCAGCCTGGGCCGTGACATCGCATCCAGTTCACGGTCCAGCGCGCGTCGCACGGAATCCGCCGCGTGATCATCCAGTTCCCCATGCAAAGAGGCGACGAGGACGCCGTCTACTCGTCTTGTGCGGACATTGACCGACATGAGTGAACTCCCCTCGCAATCATGCTCCCATCATCCCTTTTGGAGGTTGTTCAAAAAGAAGTCAGAACTCTCCGGCGCATTGCTGCGTCATCGCCAGAAATGCCCCCTCACGTACCCGAAAACGTACGCTCGGTCCGCATTTCTGGCTGCTTCCCAGGGGACATGGGATCAAGTCCTTACAGCAGGCACCACAGTGCGCCTGCCAAAATTTGGGTGATCCCATGCCCCATTGCACTGCGCGAATCTTACCTGCCCCCTTTTTGAACACATTCTTTTATTAGCAACTGTCCGACCTTTTGAACAGACTCTTTTATTCTTCGTCCATCAGTTCGCTTCGAACGGCTACAGTTCCTGCCTGGCGACAAAACTAGTGGCTATTTCCTGAAATTCGACAGATGTGATATAGCGGTTGTTCAAATA
>JAJZZT010000047.1 GCA_021797415.1 Bacillota bacterium | reverse complement strand
CATCTCTCGGTTCGCGCCGGGAAGTGGTTCTTGTCCTTTAGCGCAAAAGACGACGCGGTGACGGCGCCCGACAACGACACAGGCCGAATTTGTCTGCCGCCGCTGTGGACATACGGACAATGCGGATCACAATGCCGCCGTCGTCATCGCGCGCCGTGGGGTCGAGAAAGTCCGGTCGGGAGAACCTCTCACGAAACCAAAGAAGTCCATTCGTATGCGTAAGACGGTAGGGCCGGAACGGTCCGAACCTGTGCAGCCTGCACAAAAGCCTGAGGAGACTCACATAAGACGCGATGCAGACGATCTCTGTGTTGCGCACAGGTCCGATGAGCCAGGAAACTCCGACGGCGACGTTGGAAACCCCCGCCTGGCGCCACAGGCGCCAGGCGGAGGGAGGTTCATGCGGCAGAATGGGAAGCGAATGCAATCGCCGGGCACTCAGCAGCATGCCCGGCGGGTTGGAGGCGGCGCGATGACCGGCTTGAAGGTGGCTGCACTGGTCCTGTCGCTCGGAGTGGATACGCTTGCGGTGGCCATCTCGCTCGGTTGCCGGAAGACGGCGGGAAGAGTCAGGATAGCTCTCACCTTCGCCTGCGCCGAGGCGCTGATGCCGATGCTCGGGTTGTGGATCGGGCGGGCGGCGGGACGGATGATCGGAAACTGGGCGTCGCTGGCCGGAGGCATTGCCCTGCTGGCGGTGGCGGTGTGGCTGCTCTTTTTTGCGGATGAAGACGATGAAGAGGAGAGGCTGGAACGGAATCTGGCCGGGTGGGCTCTGATCGCCGCCGCGCTCGGCATCAGCCTGGATGAACTGGCGGTCGGCTTTTCCATCGGGCTGATCGGCGTTCCGGTCGGATTGACCATCGGACTGATCGCCATTCAGGCATTCTTCTTCACCTTGATCGGGATCACCTTTGGGACCCGGTTACGGCGCTATCTGGGGGAATGGGCGGAGAAACTGGCCGGGTTCGCGCTCGGTCTGCTGGGCCTGTGGATTCTTGTCAGTGCGGGGATTCGCGCGTTCCATCACCTTTGAGGGGTGTCCGGGGGGCGGGAACTCTGCGGCGCAGGGCACATTTTATCCATAAGAGCTTGCCCACTTTTTGAACACCCTCAAAAAGGGGGCGGATCGCCATGGACCGGCAGACGACGGCAACATTGCAGCGAATCTACGAGCGGTTGTTCGCACACTACGGCGACCGCCGCTGGTGGCCGGCCGAGACGACGGAAGAAGTGATCATCGGCGCAATTCTCGTGCAGAACGTGGCGTGGAAAAACGTGGTGACAGCGATCGACCGCCTGCGCGGAAGCGGCCTGCTCACGCTGGCGGCCCTGCACAGGGCGCCTGTGGAACGGATTGAGGAATGCATTGTTTCGACACTCTATTACCGCGTGAAGGCGCAAAAACTCAAGACGTTCGCCGCCATGGTGGACAGGGAATTCGCGGGCGACGCGGGCCGCCTGCTCGCACTGCCCGCAAACGAACTGCGCGCGCGTCTGCTGGCTGTGTGGGGCATCGGCCCGGAGACCGCCGACGATATCATTCTGTACGCCGCCCATCAGCCGTCTTTCGTCGTCGATTCGTACACGCGGCGCATCTTTTTCCGGCTCGGCCTCACGCGCGAGAAGGCGACCTACGAGGAGTTGCGCGGGTTTTTCATGCGCCACCTGCCGCCCGACACAGCGCTGTACAATCAGTACCACGCGCTCATCGACGCGCTCGGCCATTCGCTGTGCCTGAACCGGCGCCCGCGCTGCGATGAATGCCCGCTGCGGTCCATCTGCCCGGCCGCAAAGGGACGCGAGACTGCGGCAGTGGTGTTTGGGCAAAGAGCACAGGGCAAGACGACGGCTGGCACAAGACCATTTTCAGAATAGGGAGACATGGGGGGAGGCAGAGGATGACCTCCCGTCGCGATTTCACGTGATCCGCGTCCGCGTCTGCTCACGTCGCCTCGTCGCACGTCCCCATGTACAGTTCGCGCATCTCCCTCGATTGCGGAAGCAACTCCCGCAGCGTGCCCGTGGCTTCCACTCGTCCGTCGCGCAACAGAACGATCCGGTCCGCCCGCTCCAGCACCGTCTGCCGGTGAGAGACGACCAGGCAGGCGCTCTGCCTCTCGCGTGCAAAGATGCGCCGCCACATCGACCGCTCCGTTTCGATGTCAAGTGCGCTGGACAGATCGTCGAACACGTAGATGTCCGCTTCCCGGGCGAACATCCGCGCGGCGGCCGTGCGCTGCACCTGGCCGCCCGACAGCTTGACGCCGCGCGGGCCGATGCGGGTGTCCATGCCGTACTCAAGTGCGCCGACATCATCCTCCAGCACCGCCAGATGGACCGCCGTTTCCAGTTCCGCCCTGCTGGCGGGGATGCCGAGCAGGGTGTTTTCCCGCATGGTGTCGCTGAACAATGTCGGAACCTGCGGTGTGTAAGCGGAGCGCGGCGGAACAAAGAAACCGGCCGGATCCGCCACCGGCTGGCCGTTCCAGACGATGTCGCCGCCTTCTTTCGGCAGAAGGCCGAGCAGGACACGCAACAGCGTGGTTTTACCCGCTCCAATCCGTCCGGTGATCACCACCAGTTCGCCTGCGGCGATGCTAAAACCAATGTCGGAGATTCCTTTCTCCGACGCCTGATGGCGGAAGGTCAGCCCAGAAACGTCGAGCCGCCGCAACTTCTCCTGTGCTGGATCGCGTCCGCTCGATGCCGGTTGCCGCGCCGATGCCGGTTGCTGCGCCGATGCCGGTTGCCGCGCCGATGCCGGTTGCTGCGCCGATGCCGGTTGCTGCGCCGATGCCGGTTGCTGCGCCGATGCCGGGTGGCGCACTGATGTTGGGCGGTCCGCGCGCCGTGGACGGGCAAGGATGCGCGGGTCGTCGCCAAAGAGCAGGTCGCGCAGTCGCGACACCGCGACACTCGATTGTTTGTACATCGTCATCATGCGTCCAATCCGCATGGTGAATTCAGTAACAAACCCCAGATAGAAGACGAACAGTGCGAAATCCCCGACGGTGAAATGGCCTGTGCGCATGCCGCCCGCAGCCAGCAGCAGGATCAGACCGGTGCCGAGACTGACCGTGTTGGCGAATACAGAGTCCAGAGCCTGCGTGAGCAGGGCGTCTCGCACCATGAGGCGCCTGCGCACATCGCTCAATCCGCGCAGGTTCGCCAGCATCCGCTCTTCGGCCACCGCCGCCTGGATCGCCTGCACGGCGTCAAACATCTCCCCGATCGCGCTTGTCACCCGCCCCGTCGCCTCGCGTCCGGCCTCCCGGTAGCGGT
>JAJZZT010000043.1 GCA_021797415.1 Bacillota bacterium | reverse complement strand
CGGCACGATGGTCGGGCTTATCCTGCGTTTTGCCGGGCGATTGCAGCCCAAAGAAAAGATGGCGTTCGGACCCGCGATCGCGGTCTCCGCGACGTGGACGCACATTTATGGATCTTATTGGATTGCGGCGTATTTGGCAACATTAAGGTAAACCGACGGTTGCGCGATAAGTTGGAGGTTCGGATGAAACATGTCATAAAAGGCCGCAGAGCAACGCTCGGCATGGATATCGACGGAGAACTGGTGTTGTGCGAGGCCGTGCGGCAGCCGGCGTTCGTGTGCAGGCAAGCGGCGATTGTCCGCCCCTCTGGCGCCGGCGCGGGCCAGGAAGGCGACCTGCTGCTTGAGGAACATGTCCGGCGCTATGCGGGAGCTCTGCGCGAAACGGTGGAGCGCTGTGGTTGGCGCGGTTGCCGCATCGCCCTGGCGGCGCCGCTGGAACACCTCGTGCTGCGCCACGTCACGCTGCCGCGCATGCCCGAACGCGCCTTGCGCGCGGTGCTGAAAGTCGAACTGGAAAGGCGGATCCACCTTCCATTCGACGACCCGGTGTACGACTTTCACGTGGAGCGGGAGCCCGCGGACGCCCCTTCAGAGATGAACGTCATCGTGGTCGCGGCGCCCCGCCAGGAGATCATGCCGTGGGTGCGGCTGTGTGCGGCGGCCGGCCTGCGGCCTGTCGCGGTGGAACCGTCTCTGCTTGGCATGGTCCGCGTCCTGGCGCGCGAGGAGAGCGGGCAGGATGATGTCGACGTGCTCGTGAGTCTCGGATCGGGCGGTGTCGCGCTTGGCGTGCTGCACGGCGACGATCTCGTTTTCATGCGCCACATCGCCGTCCGGCCCGACGACTACGCAAACGGAGCGGCAGGAGCGCGCGCGGTGGCGGACGCTTACGCGACGGATGTCGGGTATGAGCTCGACCGTTCGCTGTCGTTTATCCAATACAATTTTCTCAAAGAAAGACAGACGGTGCGCGGCGTGACCCTGCTGGACAAGGTCGGCATGGCGGGGCGCGTCGCCTCCATACTCGGCGAAAGAGTGGACTATCCGGTCAATCTGGCGAAATTGGCATTTATCATGGAGAAACCGCGCAATGAAACCCCGTCGCCGTCCGACGCCGAACTGACCATCGATCCGATCGCCAATCCGACCGCCGCACAGTCCGGCGTGGCGGTCGGATTGGCGATCCGGGAGGTGGCGCCGTGAAGATCAATCTTTTGCCGCCTGTTCCACCGCTCGTGCGCATCCGCATATGGGTCGTCACATTGATTTCCGCATTGCTCCTGCTCACATGCGCCCTGCTCGGCGCGTCCTGGTACACTTCCGTACAGGAGACCGGCGCACAGCGTTTTTTGCTGTCTGAACAGCAACTGGCCCTGCGGGCGCTGTCCGCCAAGTGGTCGGCGGCGCAAAAATCGCTTGGACAAGCCACGCTGGCCCGTCAGGCGCAAGCATTCGCGGCATCCCAGGCGCGTCCGTCGCGCGGGCTTTTGGCGCTGTTCGCCGTTGTGGCGCCGGACGCGCGGTTGAACAACATCTCCTACGCAAAGGGCGTACTGACGGGAACGATCACCGCCCCCACGCTGTCTGTCGCCGCGACGACCATTGCGCGCCTGCAGACAGGTGAAGTCTTTCGCGGCGTCACGGTGCATTCGGTGTCGCTTGGAAGCGGCTCTGCAGTACAGATCGCCTTCGCGGCAGAATTGCCCGGCGGGGCGCGGGCGGGTGGCAACTGATGTGGGATGAGGGGATGGGCCGGGTCAGGCGATTCCGGCGCGAGATCGCAATCGTGGCGCTGTTGCTCCTCTCCGCCGGAACACTGTACGGCGCGCGGGCCGCGGACGGCGCCGCGCTGACTGATTTGAAAAATCAGGCGCAGTCCAACCAAACGCAGATCCAGCAACTCACATCGTCGCTCGCGCGCGTTCCGCACATATCCCAGGCACAGCTCAGGCAAGCCGCGCGGATGCTCCCGGCGCGGCTGGATATCCCGCATATCCTGCAGCACGTGAGCCAGTTGGCCAGTTTTGCCTCGGTCCATGTGCAGTCGTTTCAATTGACGCCTGCCGGTGCGCAAGGCGGCGCGGTGGCGGGCAATCCGGACCTGCGGGCGTACCCGGTGAACATGACGGTGACAGGCGGTCAAACCCAGATTCTCGCTTTTATCAGGGGACTGGAGAACGATTCCCAATTGACCACCGTGGACAGCATTGTGATCACCAATACCGTCAATGCCGGCCAGATGACGGCCGGAATCTCGTACTCGCTCTACGTCAATCCGGGAGAAACAGGATGAAGTCAGCCGGGCAGGCGATCTGATTCCGGAGATGGCGTTTGAGGCTTTGGCCAAACGTGATAACTGCCGCGCTGGGCCGATCGGGCAGGCAAAGGAGACTGTTCTGCAGGGGGTGTGGCGTTATCCGTCAGGATGGCGAATCACTCATAGAAGTGATGGCGGCCGTGATGATTCTCGGGCTGGTGGTGGCGCCCTTCGTCCTGTTTGCGACAACTGCATCGCAGTGGCTTGCGCTTGACCGCTCCTCCCAGCAGGCTCTGGCGTACGCCAAACAGGGCGTGGGGATGGTCAGGCAACAGGCGGTTCTCGCCGCGCAAAAAGGCATGCCGCCGGCGGCGGTCACTCCGCCCGCACTCGCGAGCGTTGCCGGCGTTTCTTATACGGAATCCATTCTCGGCCCGGCGAGTCCACCCTGGCAATCAGGCTCTCTGTCGCTGCACGAATGGACCGTCACGGTATCGTTCACGCAACCGCCGGGCGGCGCCGTCCATTCGGTGTCATTGCAGGTGGTGGTGGACCCGGCCGTGGATCAGGCCCAGTCCGCTTCGCAGACAGGAGGATAGTCTTATGATCCAAAAAGCGTCCGGCCATTGGCGCCGCAAAAGCGGACTGTGCTCCGACGGCGGCATGACGCTGATTGAACTGCTTGCCTCGGTGGCCATCGCCAGTCTGGTTTCCGTCGCTCTCGTGGCATTGTTTGGCGCTGTCGCCGGCGTGTACAGTTCCATCGGCGGGGGAACGACAGGACTGGCAGACACATCGCAGGTCTACTGGACGCTGGAGCGGCTGGCGCAAAATGCCGTCGCGCTCGGCACCGTCACTCCGGCCGGCGCCTTTGTGGCGGGGCCCACCGCGGGATCCGTGCCCGTTCTGGCGCTCAGAGTCACAAATCTCAAGGGCATCGCGCCTTCATCGGCCGCCGTGTACGGCGCGGCGGCGTCAGACTTTGTCTGTGTCGCGGCCGTACCCTACAAAGGGCGGTTTGTCATCGGCC
>JAJZZT010000533.1 GCA_021797415.1 Bacillota bacterium | reverse complement strand
GCCCGGCTCCCGGCGTGAAGGTGATGGCGGGACCGTCGTACGTCACTCCTCCCTTGGCCCGACTGTCTTTGAGAAAATACGCCGCGTCAAGGTCGATGTGCGCGCACTGCGTCGCCGCAGCCAGACCGGCCGCAGCGGTCACGGATGCGACGCCTTCCATCATGCTGCCGACCATCACCATGACGCCCGCCGCGCGGGCCGTGGCGGCCATCTGCGCCGCCTGGCGCAGTCCGCCCGCTTTCATCAACTTGATGTTGACGATATCCGCCGCGCGCTGGTCGAGCACGCGCAGCAGGTCGCGCATGTCAAACACGCTTTCGTCGGCCGCGATCGGCAGTGCGCTGTGCCGCGACACCTCGCGCAGCCCCGCGAGGTCGTGTGCGGGTACGGGCTGCTCGACGTATTCCACCGCGAGCGCCGGAAGCCGCTCGATGATCCGCAGGGCTTCGCGCGCCGTCCATGCCTGGTTGGCGTCCACGCGCAGGCGGATGGCCGGACCGACGGCGTTGCGCACGCGCTGGACACGGTCGACATCGCGCCCGTCGCGCCCGCCGAGCTTGATCTTCAGCACGCGAAAACCGGCGGTCGTGAACTCCGCCGCCTGCGCCGCCATCCTGTCGGGTTCGCCCAGGCTGACCGTTGCGTCCGTCGCAAGCGGCCGGATGTCGCCGCGAAGGAAGCGCGCCAGGGGGACGCCGCAGATGCGCGCGTGCAGATCGTGCAGGGCGATGTCGACGGCCGCCTTGGCGGACGTGTTGCGCACAAGCGCCCGCTCGACGGTCTCGCAGGCCGCGTCGAGATCCGCCAGATCGACGCCGCGCAGGGCGGGCGCGATGTGTTCGCGAATGGCCGCCGTTATGCCGGCGGTGGTGTCTCCGGTGATGGCCGCGGTGGGCGCGGCGGATCCGACGCCGGCGGCGCCGTCTTGTGTCCGGAGCGTGACGCGTATGTCGGTGACGGTTGCGGTCTTGCGCAGGGCGGTCGCGAACGGCACGCGCAGTGGCAATTCCACAACGTCGATGTGAATGGCGGAAAGTGCAATCATGGCGGATTTCCTCTCTATCCTGAGAATGCAGGTCCACTTGCCGGGAGGCGCGGGTTAAACCCGGTGCGGGAAAACGGCGATCCACAGTGACTTTGGAGAGAGTCAGTCTGCGCAGCAAGTCTCACCATTATTGCGGGAGACCGAGTGCGCGTCAATATCGAACGGCGGAGGAATGATCGGTGCAACAAAATAAGGAACTGCTCGTGCTGTTTCAGGGAGACAGCGTCACGGATTGTGGATGGGACCGGAACGATGAGGCCGCGCTTGGCAACGGTTACGTGGCCATGGTGGCCGCTTGGCATACGGTTGCCCATCCGGGCAGCCGCGTGCGGTTTGTCAACCGGGGAGTGTCGGGCAACCGGGTGCGCGACCTGCAGGAACGCTGGGAGCGTGATTGTCTTGATCTGTCGCCGGATATCCTGTCCATCCTGATCGGCATCAATGACGTATGGCGGCGCTACGATTCGGCCGATCCGACGCCGCTGGACGATTTTGCGCGGGGATACCGCGACTTGCTGGAACGCGCCAAGGCGAAGACGAAAGCCCGGCTGGTGATGCTCGAACCGTTTGTCCTGCCCGTGCCCCCGGATCGCGAGGCATGGCGCGAGGACCTCGATCCGAAAATCCAGACGGTCCGGGCGCTGGCCCGCGAATACGACGCGCTGTACGTCCCGCTCGACGGGTTGTTCGCGCGGGCGAGCACGCGCCGTCCATCGCAGGACTGGGCGGCGGACGGCGTCCATCCGTCGGCCGGAGGGCACGCGCTGATCGCGCGGGCGTGGCTGGAAACGGTCGATCTGCGGTAATGCTCGTCCATGAAATTCCGGTGTACGGCGTCGCGGTCGATCCCTGCACGCGCTGCGCGCATTATGAGACGGAGCGCGACATTGTCGCGCTCAAGTTCGCCTGTTGCGGACAGTACTACTCCTGCCATCTCTGCCACGAGGAGACGGCGGGGCACGCCGCGCGGGTGTGGCCTGTGGGACAGTTTGACGAGCGGGCCGTGTTGTGCGGCGCATGTGGCGCACAATTGACCATATGGCAGTACCTGGCCTGCGAAGCAGCCTGTCCCGCGTGCGGCGCCGCCTTCAATCCCGGTTGCGCGCGCCATCGTCCCCTTTATTTTGAAAGTGTGGAGTAGAGTTTCCGGACGCGCTCCGGATTAATTGAAATAGACATTCATGGAGCTGAAGATTTGATCTCCAGGGCGCGTGGATGCAATATACACATCGTATGTCCCCGGCGGTGTGGCGATGTAGTCGCTTTTTTCTTGTACTTTTCCAACTTTGATAGCACCTGTGTACGTTTTGCCGCTGCCGACCGCTCTGCAGATGATATATCCGCCACTATAAAAATCTCCTCCCACAGCTATTCCGCCTTTGAGTGTTGGTGCGGCAGTAAGCAGATACGCGTGGCCGCTTTTGACCGTTGCGTGAAAGGGGCCGGTCAACCCTCTCATTTTTAACAGTCCTTTGGGGATGGGGGTTATTGATGTGGCCGGAGATGGATTGCCCATTGCAGACAATAACGGAGACATCATCGGACTCTCGATGGCCTTCCACTTTTGTGGATTGATCGTCTTCAGGGTCAATATCGAGATCATGAAACCTGGCATGGATGCAATCATCTCTTTTGCCAGGACTGGCGAAAGATAAAATGGAGACAGGACGAGGCCGAACAGCAACCCACAAGAACTGATAATTAGTTTGATACGAGGTCTCTGTGTTTTCCATTTTCCAGGCAGACGAAATAATGATCTGTGGATATCCGTTCTTTTGCTGGACATGACCTTTTCCGCCATCGCGTTGAGATCAATTCCCTCTGTGTCCGGATTGATCGATGAATAGTGGTTTCTCAGCAGATCTTCAATGTCTGCCATGGATTCAAAATCAGATCTCTTCATGGATTTTCTCATAATGATCTCCCCACTTCATTTGAAATTTTCGTCTGTGAACTTTCTACCCTTGTCTTTGTAAGTAACTGCCGTTTGATCTGTTTGAGTGCTCTGTGGATTTTCACTCTGATGGTTCCTGCAGGAATCCCCGTCATCATCGATATATCCTCAAAAGATAAGTCCTCACCGTAACGCAGGGCGATTAGGTATCTGTCATCGTCGGAAAGTTTATTCAATAACATGTCAACATCCATTCGGTCCTCAATAATCTTGTAAGACCCGATTTCTTCAGAAAACAGGGTGTTGCTTTGAAGATCGGTGCCATGATGGTTCTTTGCATACCTCCGGGAATCAAGGAAAACATT
>JAJZZT010000116.1 GCA_021797415.1 Bacillota bacterium | reverse complement strand
GGAACAAACAGCAATTGCGGGTCTGGGCCAAAACTGCCCTCGCTCGCCAGACCCAAAGTCAGTCCGGCGGCGTTCATTCCCAGCCGTGCCTTGCGCAGAGCCACTTCCCGCGGAGTGCCCTGACGGTCCACTTCTCCGCTGAACGTGCCAAGGAGATCGGTATCCAGGTCGCCAGGCACATGCAGTGTAAGACCGACCGCAACTTGCAAAGGCTGTCTGAATACTCGTTCCTTCTGATGTTTGGTTGCCAGCGCAGCTTTTCGCCCCTGGTAGGGATGTGGAGTGTTCTGTTGTCCGCCCACTTCCCGGTATCCCCTGCTTTCCCGCCTTTTTGCGAGAGGTCTTGGTCGTCCGACTTCCGAGAACCCCAAGTCACATCCGTGCGGTCTCGCACATGACCCGGGCCCCATTTCACCATTATTTCGTTTAATTATTTGTGATTATATTATCACGAAATGATTTTCGTATGTCAAGGCGTATCTATTCCCGCATCTCATCACAGTGATGATTTACCAATCCGACATCGCGAGCAATTCAAGGAGGTCCTTGATGGCGCGTCCACGCTGCGCGGGGTGACGCATGGGCAGTTCCGGATGAATCTCATAACGGTTTTTTCGACCGTCCCGAAAGCGACTGATATATCCGGCATTCTCAAGATCGTCAAGAATACGCTGCACCGCGCGCTCCGTCACGCCCACGATCTCTGCAATCTCCCTGGCTGTCAGACGACTATTACGAACCACACACAACAAAACCTGGGCGTGATTCGTAAGAAACGTCCATTCCGACAATGCAACCGCCTCCCTGATCCATTGAGATGATGACTTCTGTTTCATGATATAGCAACCCGAGGGCCTCCGCTCTCTGTTTTGGCCAAAACCCACAGACGATGTGCGCAACACGAAAAAGGCGCTGCACAGGCAGCGCCGGGAATTTTCAGAATTAATCCTTAATAGGTAATGAATACCATTTACTGTCAATGCCACGACGATTCATGTTTCCATCTTCGTCGATCTGGAAAAGGTGAATCCAAGTGTTCTCGATCAGTTCCCGCACGCTGTCATGACGGACAATCACGTCATCGATAGCATGCTGCGGCGCCTCAATGATCACATTCAGGCGCAACGGCTCATGCATCCACCGTACGCCATTATGCAAAGACTGCAACGCCAATCCCACCCTCAGATCCCCCCCATTGCCTTCAAGCACGCCGATCGAACCGCCCACCACGTTATGTAATACTTTGTTTCCACTCCCTAATCGAGGATTATCAACCATAGATCCGTAATACTGCAGATTGATCCAGTTGGCCACGATCATGGGCGCGGTCATAATCAGTTGCAGCGTGCGAAAGTCGGCGTCATCGCGCCAATTGTACTCATGCAAGAAGGCGCGCCCGGCCAGATTGCAGTGCGCCGTACGGGTTCGCGGGGCTGCGATAAAGGCGGCATTACCGGCCAACGCCCATTCCGGACGCACCTGCGCCCAGTCGCGAGTGCGTCGCCGTATATTCGCATAGATCTTCGATACAGGCAAATCACCGATTCCTAAAGAAGTCGCACGCTCCATACATGTCACCTGTCCTGCCTGTTGCAGCCACTGGCGCAATTGTACCAAGTCCGCCGCATGCGAAGGCGGTATATCCTCCGTGTTGAACAACTGCACCTCATCGGTGGTTGTATCATGCAGACCGGCGATAAAAAAAGTATCCGCAGGAATTTCAATCCCCTTTTGCGCAAGGCCGCGACGGGTCGACGGATCATTGAGCAACGAAACTGCGATACGGGCACTGGCCTCGCCAGTTTGACCAGCGCAGGCGCCACAATCAAGACTGGTAGCCTGCGGATTGTTGACGGTGGTACTCCCATGCCCGATAAACAACACCACCCGCGCAAAATCCCGGATCATCCCCATATTCCGCAAGACGAACTCCGCCAGCGCAGGACGATCCGCCTCAGAAATACCTGTCGGACCATCATTCGCGCACGGTTGCGACCCGACTAGCCCAGAGTCCAGCACGGGACTCAAACGACCACGCACCCCAGTGCGCAAACCCTTGCGATCAGGGTGCGGCGCCGGACGGGTCCATCCCACGCTGTCACTTACGATCTTTGGAGCTGACAATAAGCCGGCCGCCTCGACGAACGAAAAACACGAGGCCGCCGAGGTCTTAAATTTCTTCCATGAATTGGCCGCGCGCATCCGGTTGTGGCGCCAGACCATCAGTTTGTCCGCCTCCCGCGTATCCATCCCATCCGGGCGCTCACAAATGCGATAGGAAGGTTTGAACAACACAGGAAGATGCCCCTTGGCTTCGATAGCACCGAAAGGAATGTATTCCATCGGAATGCCGAAAAATCCAGCGAAACCGAGGGTCTGAACCCTCGGAGCAACCATTTCCAATGCGCGTCGGTACACCTCCGAACGCACATCAATACAAAACACCGCCTGCACATCGGCTCGATAGTTCTGTTTCACCGGGCCGCCGGCAACGAGCAGGGACGTCGCCAGTTGTCTTTGATAGCCTGCCTCAAAGGCCGTCTGCAACACCACATCAACTGGGAAGACGGCATTAGCGGGACCCGCCGGCTTCGTGACCACCGCAAGAGTTTGACGCCATTGTTCCTCAAGCGCTTTATCGTGGCGTAACTTGTAAAGCAAGGCGTCCCACGAAAGACGGATAGCGAGCAGATCACGCATCGAGTCGTCGTGATCTTTCTTTTGCTCCGCCTGCCAGCGCAAGTAACGCGTCCACCCTGCCCAACCGCCGACGCTCAATAACGCCGCATGCAGATAATCATCAACCGCCGACGGCGGTACTGCAAGTTCTCGCAGCGCCCAGGCAATCGCACTTGGCGCCGTATCCGGCAACGCTCCAACCGCCTTATTCACACCTCGCACACCCATCATCCATGGACTCTTGTCGATGCGCGCAAATTCAAGCCAGCCGCCGTAGAGCGACTTGTTGCGCCAAGGCATCGGCCACAACGCCTGCCCCTCGTCAAAATAGGCGGCACAGTACTGGCTGATTCGCTCGACGACGAAATTCGACCAGTCCTGCTGGTCGAGTTCTCCGAGCATGTCCGTGACGAGCGTAAGCGGAGCCATCGACGACGAGGTCTCACAGGCAAGCACCTGCTCGAAGGCCTGGACATCCCAAGAACTCCCCAACTCCCGCAGTGCCTCCGCCAGATCGGCGCGTGTGATCCGGCCGTTTGCCATTTGCTCGCGATAGTAAGAGCGGGGCATGCACAATCCCACACCGGCGATCCGTTCAAGTGTCTCGTGGGCCTGCCAGAACGGCT
>JAJZZT010000264.1 GCA_021797415.1 Bacillota bacterium | reverse complement strand
ACTCAAAGGAGATCCGCCGTCCTGTCACCTTGTAGTAATATTGACACGCTTCCAACAATCTCGCAATGTTGTATGCTTTGTTGACAGGCATCATCCGCGATCGCGTCTCATCATCCGCCGCGTGCAGGGATACCGCCAGCGTAAGTCCGCGCCGCTCGTCGGCGAGCCGCAGGATGGCCGGCACCAGCCCCACCGTGGAGATGGTGATGTGGCGCTGGCCGATCATGAGCCCCGCGGGATCCGTGACGATATCCACAAAATCCATCGCGGCGTCGTAGTTCTCCAAGGGCTCTCCGGACCCCATCAGCACGACGCTGGCAACGCGCGCGCCCTCCTGGTCGAGCAGGCGCTGGCAGTGCATGAGCTGTTCCACGATCTCCCCCGCATGCAGATTCCGGATCAGGCCGCCCAGTGTGGAGGCGCAGAATTTGCAGCCCATCTTGCAGCCCACCTGCGTGGAGACGCAGACGCTGATCCCGTAATCGTGCCGCATGATCACCGTCTCAATCGTGTCGCCGTCATGCAGTTCAAAGAGAAATTTGGTCGTGCCGTCTTTTTGCGACACCTGCCGGCGAATCACCTTCAACGTGCCGGAAACGAACTGCTCCGCGAGCAGTGTGCGCAGTTTCTGGGGGAGATTCGTCATCTCTTCGACGCTCCCGGCGCGCTTTTTGTACAGCCAGTCATAGATCTGATCCGCCCGGTATTCCGGTTCGCCGCGCTGTGCAAGCCACCGGCGCAGCCCCTGGCGCGTCATCCCATACAGCCACTGCACCTTGCGTCATCTCCTGCGCTTGGGGACATGTGATAAACCAAATTTCGGCAGAGGACTTTATCCCATGTCCCCTGAGTCGTCATCCCACAGCCGCCGCGCATCTCACGGAAGCCGTTGCAGGCGCGCCACAAAAAAGCCGTCGCCGCCGAACTGCTGGGGCAAGATGCGCGCCTGCGCCGCACCGCCGGAAGTCGGCGCGCCCCGCCATGGCAGCGGGACAAAGTCTTCGCGCTCTGCGAGCAGCGCCGCAATCTGGCGCTCGTTTTCCGCAGCGGACAATGTGCACGCCGCATAGACGAGAATCCCGCCGCGGCGCACGCGCTCCGCGGCAGCAAGGAGCAGCCGCCGCTGGACGGCCGCGAGTTCGCGGATCCCGTCTGGGCTCGCACGCCACCTGAGATCCGGCTTGCGCCCGATTGTGCCGAGACCGGAACACGGGACATCCAGCAAAACGCGGTCAAATTCCCCTTCGATCAGGGCGCTGTCTCCGGTGACCGCGCGAATCGAGCGGTGCCCCAGGCGTCTGGCCTGACTTTCGATCATGGCCGTCCGGTGAGCGTGGATGTCAACCGCCGTGACGGCCGCCCGGTCGCCCGTAAGTTCCGCCAGATGTGTCGCCTTGCCGCCCGGCGCGGCGCACGCGTCGAGAATGTCCATCCCCTCCCGCGCGTCAAGCAGCGGGGCGATGAGCATGGAACTCTGGCCCTGAAGGGTGCACCATCCCTCGGCGTACGCGGCCAGGTCCACCGCATGTACGCCCGCCGGAAGCACCACGCCCACAGGCGAAAAGGCGGCGGGATGCGCCGGGACGCCTTCATCCGCCAGTCTGGCAATCAGTTCCTCCCGCGTACAGCGGAGCAGATTGGCGCGCACCGTGCGCTCAGGCCGTCTGTTCATCGCAAGCAGCGCGCCGCACGCCGCGTCTCTGTCGCAAAGCGTCTGCTCCATGTGCCGCACAAGCCAATCGGGGTAGGACAACCGCACGCCCGACAGTTCAGCGCGGGACACTTCACAGTCGGTCAGCGGGGTGACCCAATCCGTCTCGCGCAAGGCGCCGCGCAGGACGCCATTGACAAATCCGGCCGCTCTCGGCGCGTGCACCCTGGCAAGCTCCACCGCGTCAGACACGATGGCGTACGGCGGAACACGATCAAAGAAACGCAGTTGGTACAGGCCCATGCGCAAAATGATCCGCACAGGCAGTTCCAGGCGCTCCACGGCCACGGTGGACAACCGCGCGATCCATTCGTCAAGCAGGCGCCGCCACACAAGGACACCGCGCACCAGTTCGCTCACAAGACGCGCATCGGCGCCGGAAAGCCGACCGCGCCGCCATTCCCGTTCAAGCGCCATCTGCGTATACGCGCCGCCCCGCTCAATTTCGCGCAAAACGCGCAGGGCGCCCTGCCGTGCGACCGTCGCGCCGCTCACCTTTTGCCGGGCTCCGCCGCAAGCCGCAGGATTGCGGGCGATCGCAGCCCGCGGGCGAACTCCGGGCCACTTTGTTGTTTTTTCCCCGCCGGCTGGACGCGCACGAGAACCAGCGCACCCGTCTTGCAGGCGATCATCGGCCCTTCGTCCGTAAATGCGACGCACTGCCCCGGCGCCGCATCTCCCCGCCATTCATGCTTCGCCCTAGCATACCAGACTTTGAGCGGCTTATCAGCAAACCAGGCAAACGCACCCGGACCGGGGACAAGCGCGCGCACGCGATCGGCCAGAACGCGCGCATCCTCCCGGAAATCGAGCCGTTCATCGTCCCGCGTCAAAAGCGGGGCAAATGTGGCCTGTGATTCGTCCTGCTCCGCAGGCTGCAGAGCGCCGGAGAGAATCTTCGGCAACGTCGCCGCAAGCAGTTTTCCGCCCATGTCCGCCAAACGGTCGTGCACCTCCCCGTACGTCTCCTCGGGACCAAGCGAAGTGGCTGCGCGCGCCCAGACAGGACCTGCATCCAACGCGGAAACCATCGACATGATCGTCACGCCGGTCTCCTTCTCGCCATTCATGATCGCGCGCTGGATCGGCGCTCCGCCGCGGTATTTTGGCAACAGCGAAGCGTGTACGTTGTATGCCCCGCGCGACGGAAGCGCGAGCAGACGATCAGGCAGCAACTGGCCGTAGGCCGCGGTGACCACGACATCCGGGCGCAGGTCGGCGCACGCCGCGAGCGCTTCCTCACTGCGGATCCGCCTGGGCTGCAACAACGGAATTCCACACTCTTGCGCCGCCTTTTTCACGGGCGATGGCACCGATTCGCGCCGTCTCCCCTGCGGACGGTCCGGCTGCGTCACGACTCCCGCCACCGGATAGGATGCATCAAGCAGCGCGCGCAAAACCGCAACGGAAAACGCGGGCGTCCCCATGAACAGTATGCGCGGCAAATCGACCACCGCACATCCCTCCTTTCAGAGGTTATACTCTATCACACCAGCGCGTACGCATTCACGTCGACAGACAGCGACGCGCCGGACGGCAACTCGTCCATCGTCCGTTCGTACGCTTCATGCAGGCCGTGCGCGATCGCCCGGAACGACGGATAC
>JAJZZT010000484.1 GCA_021797415.1 Bacillota bacterium | reverse complement strand
GCCGCGGCGCCGGGGGACGCGGTCAGCGTGCACTTTGTCACCAAGGATACCGGCTATCTGGCGACTTCAGACGGACGGATCCTGCGCAGCGCAGACGGGGGGCAAACATGGCATGAAGTGTTTCGCAGGCAGAGAGCGGCGTGGCAGTGGATGCGGTGGCGAGGACCGTTCGGTGTGGCCGCTGCGCAGTCCGGGCCCTCTGACTCCGGCCAGTACGCCGTTACACTGGCCATCACAACCAATGCGGGAGCGACATGGCACACGGTGAATTCGAAGCTGTCGCTCGGCTTGCACGCGGCGATCGGGCAGATCCAGGCGTATCCGGCCAACGCGTCGACATTCTGGCTCCTGACAACACCCCAGGCCGCATCCATGGACTGGTACTCTCCGGTCCTGCTGTCCACCGATGGCGGCGCCCACTTTCATACCGTCACGCTTCCGCACGGCTTCTTCGCGACGGGAGGTATCGTGACGCGCGGTGCTGCGACGTGGTTGACGGTTGCGCAAACGAACGGACCTGAGAATGCCGTCATCATGACGGCCGATAACGGCCGCTCATGGCAGACGGTATGGACCGAACGAACCGCGCCGATCTACACGTTATTGTGGAAAGGGGTGAATCAGCTCTACATCGCGGGAGGCCACATCGCCAAGTACCAGCAACAACCCGCTGAAGTCATCTGGTCCATGCGGCTGCAACCGCATACGTCCGCGCTGCGGTCCGTGCGGCGCCTCGCCTGGATCCGCGGCGGCCGACCGGGCGGCGCCTGGCAGCCGATCGTGGCCCTGAAATCGGGTCCGGGCGGGACCTTGGACGCACTCTGCGGCGGCAACAGCATGGGTGCCAATCTGCCCGCGCCGGGACCGCTGCTGGAGATCGGGGCGAACGGGACACTGATGGGACAACTGCCGGTGCAATCCGGGACCTCTCTGGCGGTGATTGGAAACCGCATGTGGTTGACCGGCGGAAGCGGCCAGGGAATGGGTCTGATGCGAAGCGGTGATGGCGGAAAGGCGTGGCAGAGCAGCATTTCTCCGCGGGATGTGCAGGTGTGGGGGGTCCAGTTCGTTTCACGGCAGACGGGTTTTGCGCAAACGCAGGTGGGTCAATACGCAACCAGAGACGGAGGGCGGACATGGCGGCCGCTCCAAGTGAACGCGCCTGCATCGGCCGAAGGATCCATGCAATGGATATCCGCCACACAGGCCGATGAGCAGACTGCGAACGGAATTCGCCGGTCATCCGACGCGGGCCGCACATGGCAGAATATCCGCATGCCGGCCAATACACCGCAAATGTACGCGTCAGCGGCTCTTCCCGGCGGCTTCTTCGCCACTATGTACGGGGCCGCACCCGACTACTCGATCGTAAATTTCGCCTCCACGCCGGACGCCGGCGTGCACTGGAAGATATTCAGGAACGCCTTCGGACAGAACAACATAACCGATCTCACATTTGCTACTCCCGCGCTGGGTGCGGCCTACGTGCAGGGGACGGACGGATTGGGCGCGCACAGCCGCATCCTGCTGACCGCCGATGGCGGCGCGCGTTGGTCAGCACTCCCGGCCGCGCCGCTGCAGTCTGTGATGTGGCCGCTGTCCATGACCGCCCAGGGCGGGCTCTTCTTTCCCGCCAACGACGGGCCGACATCTTCGCCTTCCGGACACTCACTGCCGACAAACGTACTCGCCTACCGCGCGCCTGACGGTCAGGCGACAGTCTACCATCTGGGACTTCACCAACCGGCGTCGCTTGATTTTGTCACTCGTTCCGCCGGATGGTTCGCCGACCTCTACGGGTCCGCCCTCTACCGCACGGTGGACGGCGGCCGCACGTGGGTGCGGGTGTGGATCTGACGGCGCAAATTGGGAGGGGCAGCCTGTGCGTGGAAATCCTTCACTTCGACCGCTGATCATGATCTTTGCGTTGGGGATGACGATCCCTTCTGGTGTGCCGGGTTACGTCCCGATTCATTCTCCGCCTGGTGTCGTGATCCACGGATCCGGCAGCCTGCCCCAAGATCAAACCGTCATCGCCCTGCAAGCCGTTTCATCCGGGATCGCATTTGTTGCCGTGGAATCGAACCCCACCCTGGGCGGAAACGGCGCCGCCTCGGTCTACCGCACCGTTGACGGAGGGCGGGTTTGGCGGCGGATTGCCGAGACAGTCGTCGGCGGGCAGCGAAATCTCTTTTGGCTGCGATTTTTCACTGCCCATGATGGCTATCTTCTCGTGAATGGCCGCTCGTTATGGCGGACATCCAACGGAGGCGTTTCCTGGGAAAAAACACCACTGCCTTCGGTCACAACAAGAGAGGACATCAGTTTCCCGACGTTTGCACAGGGATGGGTTCTCCAACAGGGTGCGGCCGCCTCGGGAATACAGTCCATCCATGTCCTGCACACGCGCGATGGCGGAAGGAAATGGACGCGGATCGCCTCCACAGCGCAAAGTTCTTCCGATAGTCTCCCGCTCGCAGGATTAAAGCTCGGCATCTCATTCCCGGATGTGAAACGGGGATGGATGAATGGGGCATGGAATACATTGGGCGCCACATGGCTCTACGACAGTCGCGACGGAGGGCGGAGGTGGAACAGTATCCGGATTCCCCTGCCGGCATCTCTGAAGTCATCCGAACTGTGCGTCTCCGTCCCCAGAATATCTGCGGCCGGATTTGGGCTGTTGCCGCTTGGAGCAGCTTCCCGCTGACCCGGTCCAGCGGAAACCTGCACGATTTGCAGTTTGTCACTCCAAAAAACGGATGGGCGATACTGGGCAGCCGCATCGCGAATACGGTGGTCCGCACGGTTGACGGCGGCCTGAACTGGTCCAGCGCACTTTTCATGTCCAAGCGTACATCGACCAGAAGGCCGTTGTAACACTCCACGGATTTTGCTCTGCTGGCAGCTTGACATCCTCCCCGCCCCAAGGGACGCGGCGCTCAAGCATGATCAACACGATAGGGTGAGAGAGGGTATCCGAACCCTAAAACTAATTATAATAGTTTATAATGGATATACATTCGTTTATAATCCGCATATATTAGTCCAACATCCGTCTGATGGGAAAATAGAACCCCATGACGCTGGTGCGCCACCCTCGGCAAGATGAAAATTCGCCTGTTCGGGATCCCATCCTAAGGGGAGGTGAAGGATGATCGACATTCTTGCGTTGCCGGTCGTAGGATTCCTGATCGGATTGTTCATCATCACGCTGGGCGGCGGCGGTGCGGTGTACGTCGGGGTGCTGACGGTATTTTTCAATATTCCACCGGCAATCGCGGCCTCGACGTCGCTGGCGACCATGATCCCGACCACCGCCATGGGCGCGTTCAGTCACGCA
>JAJZZT010000477.1 GCA_021797415.1 Bacillota bacterium | reverse complement strand
CATGACGGACGGGTTGGTATAGGCGGTGGCCGAAAACAGGAGCAACGCGGCCAGAGTCGCGACGGTGCCGACTCCCTGCGTGCGCGCAAGATGCCGCAGCCACCAGGGGAACGGTCTCCGCACAGCGTCTGTACGGATACCGCCGCCTGTTCCGCGCACGAGCGCGGATGCGGGTGTACGCATTACCACGCGTTTGCCCCAGGTCCGTGTCCCGCGTGCGGGAACGGCGCGATCTGCCGACGCGCGCCGGCAGGCGTCCTCGCGTTGTCTGCAAGCCATATGAGTTGAACATTATAAACGTACACTGGTATTCTCTCCCAACCATCAGCACACCGAACCAAATCCATTATACTAGAAGATCCACTCGGCGGCGAGCGGCGGAAAACATTCTTTGAGGCAGGCGCAGTGGCGTATGCTACAATGTGATCATGAAACAAGCGGTATGCGACAAGGAGGATTCAACACTGTCTCTGGCGCGGGGGGATTGTCCGGCCGTGCATGGTACGGCGCCGCCGAAGCGGCTGTGCAAGGAGCGTTTGTCCGGATGGCGGCGCGGCGCTCTGCAGTGGCTGGTGTGTTGTGTGGTCAGTGTTTTCGCGAGTGTGGGCGGATCGACGGCAGTCATCGCCAAAGGATCTCCTTCCCTTGGTGCGCTGAAAACAGCGTATGCGAACGCGCAGGCGCATTCGCATACGTTGGCGGGGCAGATCCAGACGCTGGCCGGTCGGGAAATCTCTCTTTCACGGCAGATCTACCTCACGGAACACAGACTGGTGCGATTGCGCCTGCGGCAGGTGCGCGCGCAGCAAGTGCAACGACTGGCCACGGCCGCAGCCGTCGCGGATCGCGCGGCGGTGCGGCGGGACGGCCGCCTGGTGCGGGTCGCGCGGGGCCAGTTGCGCGGACAGCTGGTATTCTGGTACGAAGAGGGCAACGTCCCATTTTTGCAGATATTGCTGCAAGCTAAGAATTTTTCCGATCTGCTCTACAGGATGGTCGCCATGAACACCCTGATCCGGCGCCAGCAGGATCTGTTGCGGCGGGATTTTTCGACGCTGCGGACGGCTCGCCGGCTGGAGATTCAGTCGATCCGGGCACAGTGGCGGGCGACGGCCGCAAGACGGCGGATGGAGGCGCTCAATCGGGCGGCCGGTTTGCAGCAGGCGGTCGAACGGCAGTTGATGTGGCGCGTCACCGCGCAAAAACGGGTGACATTCTCGCTGCGCGCGGGGACCATTGCCTCCATGCAACGGCTGGCTTCGGAAATTTCGGCTGTGGAACAGGCCCAGGCACGTGCCGCCGCCGCCGCGCGACTGGCCGCCCAAAAAGCGCAGGGCGCGGCGACGCCCCCTTCCTCTTCCGGGGTGTTGCAAAGCGGACAGGTGCGCCAGGACATGATCGCCGCCGTGAACCTGACCGGAGTGGCGGCGAACTGGGTGCCTTGGCTGGAACTTATTGCTAATTATGAGAGCAGTGGCGATCCATCCGCCGTGAGCCCCATTGCCGTCGACGGCGAACACGCCACGGGACTCATGCAGATGTTGCCGGACACCTTCCGGCGCTACGCGCTCCCCGGATACAACAACATCTGGAATCCGACCGACAACGCGGCGGCGGCCATTCGGTACATCGAAGCCAACTACGGCGCGCCCTGGCACATCCCCGGCATAGGCAGCCAGGCCACCTATCACGGGTATTGACCGGAGACGGCAGAGCCGTTTAATGAGCCTGTTCAAAAAGAGTTCTGACCTCTTTTTGAACGGCCTCTTACAGGATAAACAGGTCCGCCGCGCGGTCGGGGGCGATCCGTTTGCCCACATAGAACGGGCCGAATTCTGCGAAACGGGCGCTCACTTCGTCAAAGCGCATTTCGTAGATCAACTTTTTAAATTGCAGGGGATCGTTGGCAAACAAGGTGACGCCCCACTCCCAGTCATCGAATCCGATCGACCCGGTGATGACCTGCGTGACGCTGCCGGCGTACCGGCGGCCGATCTGACCGTGGCTCGCCATCATGGCCTGGCGTTCCTGCATGGGAAGGGAGTACCAGTTGTCGTTGCCGGAGCGGCGCTTGTTCATCGGATAGAAACAGGCGAAACCGTCGGTAGGCGGCACTGGATGAAGGCGCGCCGCAAGCTTCGGGTCATCCGCGGGATTGATCCCTGGGCGCGACAGGTACGCGCTCAACTCCACGACGGACACGTAGGAATATGACTTGGCCGTGCAGTCGGCGAGCGCGGTGTGGTCAAATCGGGCCTTGCAGTCAAGCAGTTCCTCCAGCGTTGGCCGGAAGTGAAGAAGCAGAAAATCGGCTTTGCCGCCCGCGATGGCGTACATGGCAAACGACCCGTGGCCGACATTTTCCTCCTCCTTCCACTTTGCGTACAGGCTTGACCACTCGTCCAGCGCCTGATGCCTGTCGTTTGCCGTTTTCCATGCCGGCCAATCGACAGAGCGGAAATCGTGCAGTGCGAACCAGCCTTCGATCGTTTGTGCAGGTTCTGACATGTTCTCTCTCCATTCTGTGGTAGGTTTCAGGATAGATGGCGTTTAACGATCATGGTATCATGTAAGAAGCCTGTATCCAAGGGAGGATCATGATGTCGGAAATACTGCGCATTGGCATTATCGGATGTGGCGGAATCGCGACGGGCAAGCATCTGCCGAGTCTTGCCAAAGTAAAGGACATCGAGCTTGTCGCGTTCTGCGACATCGTGCCGGAACGGGCCCGCGAGGCCGCTGCGAAGTACGGCGTTGCGGGCGCAAAGGTATACGAGGACTACCGCCGTCTGCTGGAGGATCGCTCGATTGACATCGTGCACGTCTGCACGCCGAACGACTCGCACGCGGACATCACGGTCGCGGCGCTGGAGGCGGACAAGCATGTGATGTGCGAGAAACCGATGGCAAAAACGGCGGAAGGCGCGCGCCGCATGGTGGAAGCCGCGAAGCGGACGGACAAGAAGCTGACCGTCGGCTATCAGAACCGCTTTCGGCCGGACAGCCTGTATTTGCATCAGGTTTGTGAACGCGGGGATCTGGGCGAGATCTACTTCGCGAAAGCGCATGCGGTCCGGCGCCGCGCCGTGCCGACATGGGGCGTTTTTCTTGACGAGGAGAAGCAGGGCGGCGGACCGTTGATTGATATCGGGACGCACGCGCTTGACTTGGCGCTATGGATGATGAACAACTACAAGCCAAAATCGGTACTGGGCACCGCCTACCACAAATTGGGACAAAAAGAGAACGCCGCCAACGCATGGGGTCCGTGGGATCCGGCCAAGTTCACGGTGGAGGATTCAGCGTTCGGTTTCATCGTGATGGAGGACGGCGCGACGATCGTGCTTGAATC
>JAJZZT010000337.1 GCA_021797415.1 Bacillota bacterium | reverse complement strand
GAACTATAAGCCTGCCAAGACGGCAAACTTATAGTTCAAGTCACACAGGTAAACTGTGTTCGTTTTTTGCTTAGTTGGTGGAGGCGAGGGGAATCGAACCCCTGTCCGAAGATCTCGCTACAATCACATCTACGGGTGTAGTCGCTGGTTTAAAGTTCACCGTCGGGCGCGCGCAGCGACCCGCTCACGCGACGGCTAGCCCGCGATGTGTTTCGCCGGAGGCCCATGGGCAACTGCCCCGGCTATCCCACTAAGGTTTCGCCGCTACATCATCATGGGAGAATGACGCATCGACGTCACACAGGTGCTATTAGGCAGCCAGTGCGAGGTTGCTGCTTGTGAAGGTGTTGCGCTTGGTTTTTGCGTTTGTGTTTAGGTCCGCGTGATTAACGTGTGCGCAGCCCCACGACCCGCCGATCATGCCCGAACAATCCCCGTCGAATCCAGAACGCCCCCACGGAGAAATGACAGCTTGCCAAGTGCGCATTGCCTTCGCCGCATTGTGCGCACTGCCTTCTTTGCAGCATGATTCATGGTATCACAGCGCACGCACTCTGTACAGTCGCGAAAAAGCGGACGGCATCCCCTCTCCGCCGTCGCGCCGCGGACGCCGACGAATTTTGCAGGGCGACGGACGAACAGATCTTTTTGAACGGATCCGCCGCCTGACGGAAGTCGCCGCGATCACACTTTTTGCCGTTCGCGAAATGCGCGGGCGATCTCCCTGGCCGCATCCCGCTTGGCGATCGCCTCACGCTTATCATACGACTTCTTGCCCTTGGCCAGCGCCAGCTCCACCTTGCAGAATCCGCCGCGCAGGTATAGCCGCAGCGGCACGAGCGAGTAGCCCTGCTCTTTTGTCGCGCCGATCAGCTTGCGAATCTCCCCGCGCGTCAGCAGGAGCTTGCGCGAACGGAGCGGATCGTGATTAAAGCGGTTTCCGGCCTCATACGGACTGATGTGGAGATTGTGCAAGTACACTTCTCCACGTTCGACGCGGCCGTAGCTGTCCCTGAGATTAGCCTTGCCCGCGCGGATCGATTTTATTTCCGTACCCGTCAGGACAATTCCCGCTTCGTACGTCTCTTCAATAAAATAATCGTGCGTTGCCTTTTTATTTAGAGCAAGCGTCTTTTCACCCGGTTTTCCCGCCATCACGATCCCCCCTTCGCCAGCGCGAAACAAATACGCACCGCCATCGCAGCACACACCGCAGACCGGGCGTCTGTCGGTCACTTATCCGACGATGCGGCGAGCAACTGCAAAACCGCGCCGCGCGTCGGCATCGCGCCGATGGCGCCTCTTTCCCGGATATTGCAGGCGGCGGCGGCACAGGCGAACTGCGCAAAGATGCGCCACTGTTCTTCAGAGATATGCGCCAGCCGCTCCTTCCAACCACCTTCATCCACAAAAGGGCGTCTAGCGTCTGCACGAACGTACCCTTCACCGGTGTCCACCCCTCCGGGCGGTCTGCTCTCCTCGAATGGTCCGCTCTTACCGATTGACCTGCTCTCTCCGGATGATCCGCTCTCCCCGGACGGCCCATTTTTCACGAACCGGATCCCGCTTTCTCCGTTCCAAATCCCTTTTTCTCCGCTTGCAATGGCGAACAGCAGTGCGCCGATCAGCGCGTCACCGGCACCCGTGGCGTCCACAGGCTGCACGCGAAAGCCGGGCACTCTCAACAATACCCGTACTCGGCCGTTCTTCCGGTCGCCTTTCCGTCCGCTCTCCCAGTCGCCTTCCAGGCCAACCTCCTGTCCGCCGTCGTACGTAGGTGCGATCAACGCCACACCGTCTGCGCCAAGCGTGCAACAGATCACACCATCGTTCAATCGCGCAATCTCCACCAAGCCGTCTTCTACCGAATCCGCACCGGTCAACCAGGCCAGTTCATCCCGATTGACCTTCAGCACATCCGCCTGCCGGGCGAAATGAAGGCACAGAGAACGGGCACTCTCTCGACCCTCTCGGCCCTCTCGACCCTGCACACCCTCTCTATCCTCCGCGTTTTCCCAGAAAGCCGGACGGAGGTTCACGTCAAAGCAAAGCGCCGCACCCGCCTCTTTTACCCGGACCAGCATGCGTTCGACGGCACTGCGAATAGGCTCCGCAGCCAATGAATTGGACCCGAGATGCACGATGTCCTGTCGCCGTAAATCCACTGCGTCGACCATGGCCGGCGTCAGCAGTGTGTCCGCTCCCGGGTTGCGCACAAAAAAGTAATCCGGCTCACCGCCGCGTCGCGCCACGAACGCCAGCGAGGTCGCCGCATCAGGCAGCGCCTGCGCAAAGCGGACATCCACCTCTTCTTTGCGCAGTACGCCAAGCAGATGGCGCCCGAACGCGTCATCTCCCACACAGCCCACAAATCCCGCACGTCCGCCGAGCCGCACCACCGCCACCGCCACATTGGCCGGCGCACCGCCGGGATTCTTCTCAAAACTGCGCGCTGTTCCCACATCCACACCGCTCTCCCGCGCGGTGAAATCAATCAGCATTTCTCCCAGCGCCCACACCCGCAGTCCACGTTCCTGCGGGAACACCGCTCCCATCACTCCATCCCCTTTTCTCTTCCGGCAGTGCCCCGTCACACGCTATAAGAGGTTGTTCAAAAAGAGGGCAGAACTCCCCGACGCATTGCCGCGTCATCGCCAGAAATGCTCCCTCACGTACCCGAAAACGTACGCTCGGTCCGCATTTCTGGCTGCTTCCAAGGGGACATGGGATAATATCCACTACACATTCGGTTTATCCCATGTCCCATTGCACTGCGTGGGTCAACCCTGCCCTCTTTTTGAACAGGCTCTATGACTTGACCGGAGCTCTCTTTTCTGGGGCGCTCCTTCCTTTCTTTCGCTGTTTGCGCGCCTTGTCCTTCACGTTTACGCCGTACGTGGCGGAGATTTCCTGCAGTTGGACCGCATCCCGCCGCTCTTCCCGCCTGCGCCCAGTCTTCATTCCAGTTTTCGAACCAGCCTTCGAACCGGCCTTCGATCCAGTCTCTCGGATCGCGCCGGGCGTCTCGTACCCGCCGCGCGCCTTCAGCAGGGAGCGCGACGGTTGCGCAGCCGCGTCAGCCGGGGCGCCGGTCGGCGCCACCACAGGCGAAGCGTTCACGTCACGCACCTTTTGCACCTTCGCCGCCACCCTGCGCCGGCCGGCCGGCCGCCGCCCACGCTCGGCTTCTTCCGCGTCCGCCTTCGCGGCGTCCCGCGTCTCTGTCAGTCCACCGTCCACCGCGCGCTTTCGCTTCTGTCCGCGCGCCTGCCCCTTATTCCTTCCCACGCCCGTTTCATTCTGAACACCATTGCCCGTCTCATCCAGCGCACCACCCGTCTTTTCACCGACAACCACTAC
>JAJZZT010000222.1 GCA_021797415.1 Bacillota bacterium | reverse complement strand
GGCTACCGCAGTCTCGCGCGCCAGAGCCTCATGCCGAAAATGTCGTACTCCTCCTATCCGATTGGGGAGTTCCGCAAGAATTTCGTCAAGGAAGGCGGCATGTACGCAAAACGCGACCTGTCTCTGGTCAAGACGTACGAATAGAGCCTGTTCAAAAAGGGGCCAGAACTCTCTGCTCCCTTTTTGAACAGGCTCGAATAGAGGAGGGACCCACATGCCTGTAAGTCCGGCCAACCTGACCGGCCACTTCTTTATCACCGGCGAACCCTTGATCTACGGCGCGGACGCTTCGATCGTGCTGGTTTCGGCCGCGATCGTCTTCGTGCTCACCTACTACAAAAAATGGGGCTGGCTGTGGCGCGAGTGGCTGACGACCGTCGACCACAAGAAAATCGGCATCATGTACATGATCGCCGCACTGCTGATGATGTTCCGCGGCGGCGTCGACGCGCTGCTCATGCGTACGCAACTGATGCTGCCCAATATGAAATTCCTGGCGGCCGAACACTACGACCAGATCTTCACCACGCACGGCACGATCATGATCCTGTTCATGGCGATGCCGTTCATCTTCGCCATGTTCAATATCGCCGTGCCGCTGCAGATCGGTGCGCGCGACGTGGCGTTTCCCTATCTGAACGCGATCAGCTTCTGGCTGTTCTTCTTTGGCGCGCTGCTGCTCAACATCTCATTCGTGATCGGCGGTTCGCCCGACGCCGGCTGGACGAGCTACCCGCCTCTCGCAGGACTTGGATTTGACAGCGGTCCGGGAGAAAATTTCTACCTGCTCGCCCTGCAGATCTCCGGCATCGGCAGCATGGCGACAGGCATCAACTTCCTCGTGACGATCTTAAAAATGCGCGCTCCGGGCATGACGTTGACCAAGATGCCCCTGTTCACCTGGTCCGTGCTCGCCTCGTCCATCCTGATCGTGTTCGCCTTTCCCGCGCTCACCGCCGCTCTGGCGCTGCTGCTGATCGACCGTGTCGCGGGCGCGCATTTCTTCACGATGACGCAGGGCGGCGACTCCATGATGTACGTGAACCTGTTCTGGATCTGGGGCCATCCGGAGGTGTACATCGTGGTGCTTCCGGCGTTCGGCATTTTCTCGGAAGTGTTCAGCACGTTTTCCGGCAAGCGCGTCTTCGGCTACACGTCGATGTGGCTTTCGCTGATGACCATTTCCGTCCTCAGCTATTTCGTCTGGGTGCACCATTTTTTCACCATGGGCGCCGGCCCCGACGTGAACAGCTTCTTCGCCGTGGCCTCCATGGGCGTCGCAATTCCGACGGGCGTCAAGGTGTTCAACTGGCTGTTCACCATGTACCGCGGGCGCATCCGCACCACGGTGCCCATGCTGTGGGCGATCGGGTTCATCCCGAACTTTGCGATGGGCGGGGCGACCGGCGTGATGCTCGCCGCCGCACCGGCCGACTACCAGTACCACAACAGCTACTTCCTGATCGCGCACTTCCACCAGGTGCTCATCTCCGGCGTCGTCTTCGGCATGCTGGCCGGCATGTACTACTGGTGGCCCAAGATATTTGGTTTTCGCTTGAATGAACGGCTCGGACGCTGGGGTTTCTGGCTGTTCAACATCGGGTTTTACGTCTGTTTTCTGCCGCAGTATCCGCTCGGTCTCATGGGCATGACGCGGCGCATGTACGTGTATCCCCCCGGACTCGGCTGGGGAATTCTCAACCTGATCGCGACCATCGGTGCGTACGTGATGGGAGTGGCGTTCATCGTGATCGTGATCGGCATTCTGTACAGCGTCCGGTACGGTGAACGCGATGTGACCGGCGACCCGTGGAACGGGCGCACGCTGGAATGGTCCCTCCCGTCGCCCGCTCCGCACTATAACTTCGCGCGCATTCCGGCCGTCGATTCCCGCGATGCCTGGTGGGCCATGAAAGAACAGATAAAACAGGGGCTGAATCTGACGCACAGCGCGGAACCGCTGCAGCCGATTCACATGCCGAAGCGTTCGGGCCGGCCCTTCATCCTCGGCGTATGCTTTTTTGCCGGCGGATTCGGCGCGGTCTTCGGCTGGTACATCGTGGCGGCCGCCGGACTGGCGGGCGTGCTGCTCACGCTGCTGTTCCGTTCGCTCGACTACGATACCGACTACCACGTCCCGGTCGAAGAGATTGAACAGACGGAAGCCGCATTCGGGAGGTCATGACGATGGCGATCGCACACGACGGGTGGATGCACAGCATGCGCGCGGATGTCCCGCTCGAATACTCCACCAAAGACGGCGACCTGAAAATCACCGGTTTCTGGATCTTTCTGACGACCGATCTGCTTCTGTTCGCCTGTCTGTTCGCCACCTATGCCGTATTGCGCGGCAATACGGCGGGCGGTCCGACCGGCGCGCAACTGTTCGACGTTCCGGGCTTTACGACGGAGACGTTCGCGCTGCTGACGAGCAGCTTCACGTGCGGACTCGCCACGCACGAGATGAGGCGGGGCAACCGGACGGGGCTCCTCGCGTGGCTGACGGTCACCGTCCTGCTCGGTCTGGTGTTTATCGGCTTTGAACTAGACGAGTTCATCACCTACGCCATGCGCGGCGCGACCATGCAGCGCAGCGGCTTTCTCTCCGCCTTCTTCACGCTGGTGGGTACGCACGGTTCACACGTCTCGCTGGGAATCCTGTGGATGCTGACGGTTGCCTACCAGCTTGTGCGGCGCGGCATTACGGCCGTCACGGCGCGCAAGATGTTCATCGTCAGCCTGTACTGGCACTTTCTCGACATTGTCTGGGTGTTCATCTTCACCGTAGTCTATCTGATGGGGGTGCTCAGGTGACATGGCAGTCTCTCATGACGATATGAACAGGCCGGCGCGGCGCGGCGAAAAATACGAATTCCCCTGGTCGCACGTCGTCGGCTATATCCTTTCGGTCCTGCTGACGGCATCCGCGCTCTGGCTGGTGGTGGCGCGCGCAGGCGCTCCCGTGTGGATCCTGTCCGTCATCCTGTTGCTGGCAAGCCTGCAGATTTTCGTCCAGTTGTTCTTTTTCATGCACGTCGTAGAGAGCCGCGGCCCGGGCTACCATGTGTGGGCGCTGACGCTTGCCGCAGTCTTCACGCTCACCGTGGTTCTTGGCTCCATCTGGATCATGAGCTTCGGCGGCAATATGGCGTACTGACCGGCGCAGCGGATCGCCGGCACAGCGGATCGCCGGCACAGCGGATCGCCGGCAACCGCCGCAACCTCCCGGCTGGCTCGCTCACGGCCCCACATAACCGCCGAACAGCCGGATGAGCCACGCGGTGATCAATGTCATCTGCCCGGTCAAAAGCAGTACGCCCATCAGGATCATGACGGCTCCGCCGACGCGGCTGGTCCATTC
>JAJZZT010000317.1 GCA_021797415.1 Bacillota bacterium | reverse complement strand
GACCAAAATAAGACGCGATGCAGATGATCTCTGTGTTGCGCACAAGTCGATGAGCCAGGAAACTCCGATGGCGACGTTGGAAACCCCCGCCTAGGCGCGAAGCGCCAGGCGGAGGGAAGTTCATTTGGCGCACCGCTTGTCTGTGAATACCAGTACTCTTAGCCGCCAAGTGCAAGTTCTCGTCGAGCAGGGGCTCATCGCGCGCGTCCCCGATCGGCACGACCGCCGGTATGTGGCTCTCTCTTGACCTTTGAGCGGCGGGCAAAAGCGTGGCGAGGTTTCGCTGGATATGTACCGGCATATCGCCGCCATCTGGCGTGGGATTCCCGTCGACAAACACGGTCAGGTGCTCGAAAGTATCCGGGTATTGGGGGATGCGTTACGGCTCAGTGGCGAATAAAGTTGATCGGAACCCTGTGTCCGGCGTTACGCCCCGATGACTGAATGGCTCTGTCGGCGGTCACTGAAGCCCGTCACGTAAAGTGTTTACGGCGGCAAGTGTGCAACTTCGCGTAGAATCGATCCGCCCAATAATCAACTTCATAAGCCGGTTTCGCTCTTAAACGTCGCCTATCAATTGCGTCCCTGATTGTCTCAATACTAAAATATACAGTGAGAATATGTACGAACGTTTTGTTGAGGTGATTATCATACCGCTTTTTCTTGGTCCGGAACTAATTATTGTGTATCAAGACCGTGTGTTTGCGGTGACCATCGACCGATCGACATGGACAGAACCCATGGAAGCTGAACGAACGCCCTGCGCTTCATCGCCCATTTCGCGATGCCCGCCGGTTTGTCGCAATGGTTACGCGACGATAGCCGATTCCTTTGGCGGGGGGCGGCTATTTGCTTTTCATAAGCCGCACAAGAATTTTCACCACTGGCTCATCCCCCTGCCCCGTGTCCCGGCGGACGCCGATGCCCGTGTGCCCCACGGACTTGGGGGTGAGGCGCCGATACGGCGGCGTCTTCCGAGGACATCAAGCCTCGCCAAGCCTATCCAAACCTCGTCAGGACCTCGCCAAGCCCTCGCCAAGACGCCAGCCGGGCAAGCAGGTGATAAACCAAACTCCGACAGACGCCATGGCCCCGGCTACAGTTGCTCCGGACGCACCGCCCGGCCCGTGAGCGACGACTCGGCGGCGGCCGCGATGACTGCCAGCGATGCGGCGCCCTCCCGTCCGTCGACCGCCGGCGCGCGACCGCTGAGCACCGCATCGACGAACTCGTCGATCACGCCGCTCGCAAGCTGGTGATCGTTGGTCGCAATCCCTTCCAGGCTGCGACGTTCCACACTGCCGTCAACATGTCTCACCACGAGCGGATACGCAGGATCGTCGCCGATATGCACCGTCCCGTGCTCACAGTACAGATGGGTCGCGTTGTCCTCCCCTCCGTGTTGCGTCCAGCTCGCTGCGATCGTCCCGACAGCGCCGGAACGCATCCGCACGGAACAGACCGCATTGTCCTCCACATCGCCGTGTTTTTCCAGCGTCGCCATCACGCCGTGCACCGTCTCCACCTCATCCTCAAGCAGCCAACGCATCAGGTCGGCCTTGTGCACGCCAAGATCGCCGAGCGCGCCGAAAATCGCCTCCTGTTTGCGAAAAAACCACGAATCGGCGCCGTCGATTGACCACATCTCGGGACCGCCGTGGGCAAACGTCGTCGCGAAGCGCAGGACGGCCCCCAAGCGACCGCTGTGCACCAGTTGTTTCGCAACCTGGTGTACGCGCATGAAACGCTGGTTATGGCCGATCATGAGCACGCGCTCCGCGGCGGCAGCCGCCTCCACCATGCGCCTCGCCTCCGCCACGCTGCCCGCCATCGGCTTTTCGCACAGCACATGTTTCCCTGCCGCGAACGCCTCCACGGCGACTTTCGCATGCAAATAATTGGGCAAACAGATGCTGACCGCATCCACATCCGCCCGTTCGAGCACCTCGCGATAATCCACAGACGCCAGCGGCGCGCCGAACCTGTCAGCCGCCGCCTGCGCGCGGCCGGAAACGCTGTCGCAGACAGCGCCGATCGCGGCGCGCGGGTTGGCGGCATATTCCGGCAAATGACGCTTTTGCGCGATGCTGCCACAGCCGATCACACCGATTCGCAAACTGCTCAATCCACTCACTCCCACTCGATAGTCGCCGGCGGCTTGGATGTGATGTCGTACACCACCCGATTGACGCCCGGCACCTCATTGCAAATTCGATTCGCCATCCGCTGCAGCGCGTCAAACGGAAGGCGCGCAAAATCCGCCGTCATGCCATCGCGTGACGTGACCGCGCGGATGGCGACCGTATGGGCGTATGTCCGCTCGTCTCCCATCACGCCGACGCTTTGCACATTGGTCAATACAGCAAAATACTGCCACACCTCACCTTCCAGACCGGCCTGTTCAATCTCCTCACGCACGATGCTGTCGGCCAGTTGCAGCGTCCGTATCCGTTCCGGGTCGATTGCGCCGATGACCCGAATTGCCAGGCCCGGTCCGGGAAACGGTTGCCGCCAGACAAAGCGGTGCGACAATCCCAGTTGTTCTCCGAGCGCGCGCACCTCATCCTTAAAGAGCTGGCGCAGCGGTTCGATCAGCCGGAAGCGCATCCCCTCCGGCAATCCGCCGACATTGTGGTGCGACTTGATCACGGCCGCCGTCTTCGTGCCGCTCTCGATGACGTCAGTGTAAAGCGTGCCCTGGCCAAGAAAGGAGAACTCCCCCAATTCACCCGCCGTCTCGTCAAAGACGCGGACGAACTCCCGTCCGATGCGCTTACGTTTCTCCTCGGGATCAAGCACACCCTGCAGCAGGGCGAAGAACCGCTCCCGTGCGTCCACCCGGCGAATATCCATGTGAAAGTCGCCGCGCAGCATCTCCATGACCTCATCCGCCTCGCGCAGACGCAACAGCCCGTGATCCACGAACACGCACGTCAGGCGATCTCCGATGGCACGGTGCAGCAGCGCGGCTGTGACCGATGAGTCCACGCCGCCCGACAGCGCCATCAACACGCGCGCCTCGCCGACCGTCTCGCGAATCTCCGCGATCGCCTCGTCAATAAAAGAATCCATGCGCCATGTCCGCTCACAGCCACAGATGGAAAAGAGGAAATTTTCAAGAATCGCCTGCCCGTAATCTGTGTGCTGCACTTCCGGATGGAACTGGACGCCGTACAGTTTCCTCCCGGCGTCGCTCATCGCCGCGACCGGCGCCGATGAAGTGACCGCGTCGATCATGAATCCGTCCGGTGCCGCGCTCACCAAATCCCCGTGGCTCATCCACACGCGCTGTTCGGACGGGACGCCCGCGAACAGGCCGGTGCCGCCGGAGCGGAGAATCGCCAGACCGTACTCACGGCTTTGCGCGGAC
>JAJZZT010000269.1 GCA_021797415.1 Bacillota bacterium | reverse complement strand
TCCGAAGGAAGGCGCAACCAACCGCGCCGCTCCCACTGCGCGAAGGGCGTATGCTCCTCAATTTTGAGTGAATACGCCGAGATGTGCCGCACGCCGGCGCCGATCGCGCACTCCAGCGCATCCGCCACATCATCCTGCGTCTGGTCGGGCAGTCCGAGCATGAGATCGATGTTGATCCGCGCAAAACCCGCCGCGCCGGCAAGTTCAATGCTGCGCAGCGCATCCGCCGCCGTGTGCAGCCGCCCGATGGCCTGCAGCAACATGTCGTTTTGCGTCTGGACGCCAAAGCTGATCCGGTTGACGCCGAGCGAACGAAGCTCGCGCAACAGATCGCTCCCGGTCGTTCCGGGGTTGGCCTCCACCGTCCACTCCGCCGCCGCAGACAATGTGAACAATTCATGAATGCGGCGGGCGACAAGGCGCCATTCATCAACCGACAGCATGGTCGGGGTGCCGCCGCCAAAAAAGACGGTATCCAGCGCAGGCCGGCTGTGCGTTCCGAAGTATTCGTCGCGCACGAGCGTCAGTTCGCGGTTCAACTGCTCCACATAGTCCCGGCGGACGGACGGCGGCGTCACGTAAGAATTGAAATCGCAGTAAAAGCATTTGCTCGCGCAAAAGGGAATATGAATATAGAGTGAGCGCGGCTCCGGCCGCCCGTCAGTCAATGCGCAACACCGCCATGAACGCTTCCTGCGGCACCTCGACATTGCCCACCTGCTTCATGCGGCGCTTCCCCTCCTTTTGCTTCTCAAGCAGCTTCCGTTTCCGGGAGATGTCGCCGCCGTAACACTTTGCGAGCACATTCTTGCGCATGGCGCGAATCGTTTCCCGGGCAATGACCTTATGGCCGATGGCCGCCTGCACAGGCACCTCAAACATCTGCCGCGGAATGAGCTCCTTCAATTTCTCGCACAGCGCCTTGCCCCGCGCGTATGCCTTGTCCCTGTGGACAATGAACGACAGTGCGTCCACAACCTCTCCGTTTAGCAGGACATCCAGTTTGACCAGATCGGACGGGCGATACCCGACGAGCTCGTAATCGAGCGACGCATACCCTCTCGTTCCAGATTTCAGCCGGTCGAAAAAGTCGTACACGATCTCTGTCAGCGGCAGTTCATACACAAGCGTGACGCGCGCCGCGTCAAGATACTGCATGTCCACAAAGACGCCGCGCTTCTCCTGGCACAGTTCCATGACCGATCCGACGAAGTCCTTTGGAACTATGATCGACGCTTTGACAAACGGTTCCTCGACGCGCTCGATCTTCCCTATCTCCGGCAGCGCGCTCGGGTTGTCGATCTCCACCGTTTCGCGCGCGGTCGTGTACACGTGGTACACGACGCTCGGCGCGGTCGTGATGAGCGTAAGTCCGTACTCTCGCTCCAGTCTCTCCTGGATAATCTCCATGTGCAGCAATCCGAGAAACCCGCAGCGAAAACCAAAGCCAAGCGCAGATGAAGTTTCCGGCTCATAGCGCAGGGCTGCGTCGTTCAGCTCCAAACGCTCCAGCGCCTCGCGCAATGCGCCGTATTCCGCCGAATCGACGGGGTACATCCCGCAGAAGACCATCGGATTGATGCGGCGGTATCCCGGCAGCGGGGAGGCGGCCGGACAGGCGGCGGCCGTGATCGTATCGCCGACGCGTGTGTCCCGGATGGCCCGGATGGCCGCCGCGATATAGCCGACATCGCCCGCACGCAATTGTTCGATTTGCGTCTGCCGCGGTGAAAAAACGCCCACCTCAACCACATCAAACTCTGCGCCGGTCGCCATCATCCGTATGCGCGTGCCTGGCCGCACCACGCCATTGACGATGCGCACGTAGACGATCACACCTCGGTAGGCGTCGTAGTGCGAGTCAAAGATCAGCGCCTGCAATGGTTGTTCGGGATCACCCGCCGGCGCCGGGATCTTCGCCACGATCTGCTCCAGGATCTCTGCGATGCCGACGCCCGATTTGGCGGACGCCAGCACGGCGTCCGAGGCGTCCAGCCCGATCACATTCTCGATTTCACCCCGCACCTTCTCCGGTTCGGCGGACGGCAAATCGATCTTGTTGATGACCGGGACGATCTCAAGGTCATTTTCCAGGGCGAGATACACGTTGGCCAATGTCTGGGCTTCAATCCCCTGCGCGGCGTCCACGACGAGCAAGGCCCCCTCGCACGCCGCAAGACTTCTGGACACTTCGTACGTAAAATCGACATGTCCAGGGGTGTCGATCAGATTCAGCGTGTACAGACATCCGTCGGCGGCGGGATAAGAAAGCCGCACCGCCTGAAGCTTGATGGTGATGCCCCGTTCACGCTCCAGATCCATCTGATCCAGAATCTGCTCCTGCATATCCCGCTGTGCGATCGCGCCCGTGTATTCGAGAATGCGGTCCGCCAGCGTGGATTTGCCGTGATCGATATGCGCGATAATACAAAAATTACGGATGCGAGAAATATCGCCTTCTTTTGTCAATAATATCCTCCCCGAAATCCACACTGTTCTACTGTAGGCATTTTACGATACAGGCGCGCGCGGAAGCAATTTCTTGTCCACTCTCACTCACCGCCCGTCAATGGAGTGCGGGGAGGCGAGATCACCGACGGTCCGGGACGACTGACCGCTTCGTGAAAAGCGTTCGTCAGCAGCGTGTGCACCTCGCGGGTGAGCAACACGCCGAAATCGACGGCGTCGGCCTGGATGAACGGGTCGGCGGGATTGCCCACGCGCAGCACAGCGTGGTCGGCAGCCTGGGAAAAGGTAGGCCGCGGCAGGGCAACGACAGGATATTGGTGCGTCTCCTTCCGGATCCGCACCACGGCTGCATTGGACGATGGATAGATCATGCCGGGCGGCAGATCGACATGCTGCACAATCGCGTGCAGCAGTACCGCCATGACGAAGATGCCCCCGCCGACTGAAAAAAACGTAACGCCGATCATGGAAAGCGCCGCAATCGCCTTGCGCATGCCGCGCGGCAATTCCTCCAACGCCCGGGCGCGCTGCGCCAGTCTGCGTCTGAGTTCAACCGTAAAATCGCCGGACCCGCTTCTTGCGCCGCCGCGATCCATCCCCATCACACCTCTCCCCGCGCCAGGCAACCTGCCAGGCGCCCTTCATCTGGTAGATTGGTATGATAGATTCGCAGGGAATATGCAGCCGCGGCGCAGAGTTTTCATCCCTTGTGGGAAGGCCGTGGATAAACCGCATTTTGTCAGTGCGTGAAACTCAGCGCGTCGTCGAGCGTCATGGCATCGTGCAATGCCACATTCAGCCCGATGGCCACAAGATGCGCGGCGTCCTGAACGAATTCATCGATCTCCTTCGGCGTTACCATCAGATTGTTGCCGAGCGGCTGCAGTACCTCGGAGATCAGTGCT
>JAJZZT010000442.1 GCA_021797415.1 Bacillota bacterium | reverse complement strand
CGATGGTCCCCCGCTGCAGCCCCACGATCTGATTCAGCAAAAAGATACCGCTCAATTCCGTGCTCAACTGGATGATATCCCCTTGCGCCGGAGCCTTGGCGTTTGCCCAGTTCGAAGCGAACAAGTTCTGCGGCGTCCGGTCGTGCAACCAGACATTCTGCGCATTTGCCAACAGCAGCCGTCGATAGATGGTTTGCTGTGGAAAATAGTTCGCCATCCAAGACAGATAACGAACGTAGATTCCTTTGAACAGTCCCCCGTCACCCTGGCCGGTTGGCGTAAGGAGCAGTGAAGGCGGCTTTGTGAAGACGGCAATCGAGCGCTTTGCCACCAGTTGCGCATGCAAAAGATAGTCTTTCTGGTGCGTATCCTGCCACAGCCGCAAGGAGGCGCCGATCACCGTGCCGTAATTGTACGCGTACTGGGCTTTGCTCAATTGATTCCCCTGCAGGCCATCCCAGACCATGCCTGTCCTTGACACGAGATTCGTCCATTGCCAATGGTAGATTTGTTCGGCCTCCGTCAGGTCCGTGCGATTTTTTGTCACCGCATACAGACTCGCGCCCAGCAACGCGGCTGGCGCGTTCGCCGGGGTATTCCGATAGGTGGACCCGATCCGATTCCAGATGACCCCGCCCTCTTTTTTTTGCCAGCCGTGCGTATAGATGTCGGTGAACAGCATCTGCGCCACCTGGAGATACTGTTTGTTCCCGGTTGCACGATAGGCGTGGAGCATGCCGAGCCCCATCCAGTTCTCATCGTCGAAAAATGCCGTCACGGCGCTGCCGTCAGCCGCGATGCGCTGATAGATCAACTGGATATACCGCGCGCAATCCGTCTTGAGATGCAGTTGCACCCCTTCCGCAAGCGCATTGACGGCATTTGCTTCCCACCAGTAGTTGCTGGCCGACTGGGGAAAAGGATAATTGTTATAAAACAGATTGTTGTCCGCCTGCCAGTAGCGCGTTACCAACGCCTGCATGGCGATGTCGGCCCGCTGCACCGCCGTGTCGCCGCCTTGCGCGGCGACCGCGTGCGCGGCCGGTGCGAAAGGCAGCATTCCGGCGGCCACAGCCAGCGCCGAAAGACCTGTTCTGTATCGCTTGAAACGCATCCGCAGCACCTCCAAAAGATGGCCCCGCTGCACGGAAAATCGCACAGGACAAAAAACGCTGTCACCTCGGCACAGTGCGGAGGATGGACGAGCCAGCCTCCGCACTGTGCAGTCGAGCGTGTCGCGGCCCGCCCCGCCTTATTTTTGGTTCATTTTGATGACGGCGTTGATCTTTACGACCATCTGTTGCAGGGTGGACAAGGGCGCCTGTCCTGTCAGCAGGTTGTTCCAATCCGCGCTCAGGAACGCATTGGCCTGATTCGTCCAGGGTTCCAGGAAGCGCACGGGCTGTTTCAGCGGCGAATGGAGCATCCAGTTCATCGACGCGACCGCGCCTTTGTGGCCGGATGCGATGAGCACGTGGTAGTACGGGCCGGACGACGGCTGGTAGGCCGGAGGAGCGACCGGCGCGCCGGGCAGCGACTGCGCATACTGCGTCGTGTCGAGGTACTTGATCACTTTCCACACCGCGGCCGGGTCCTTGATGTACTTCGGACTGCCCCAGCCGACACTGTCATAGATGGTGGACGCCCTTTTCACGATCGGATTGGGCGCAAATCCCCACTTCAGGCCCTTCGGTGCGGCCGGTCCGACCATCTGCTCCATATTCCATTGACCCGCGGCCCACATGGGCAGCTTGCCCTCAAGGAACAGGCTCTCATCGTTGCCGTTGTTGAACGTCGGCCCGGTGACGGCTCCGCTCTTGATGTACTTCTGGAACAGTTTCAGCCCCTGGATAAACTGCGGTCCGGCGGCAACCATGGTGGCGTTGGTGATCGAGTTCGCAAAGGGCATCCCGCCGGCGGACACGGAGTACACTCCGAGATTGAACGCTCCGTCCGGCGTGTTGTACAGCCCGTACTGGTGCACGCCGGCGACCGTCCCGGACAGTTTTTGCGCGTCGTTCATCATCTGTTGATAGGTCCAGCCAATTTTCGGTAGGGGCAGGTGAGCCTTTGCGAAGAGCGTCTCGTTATAGAAGATGCCGTACACATTCATCAGCGAGGGCAGGCCGTACAGCGCGCCGTTTTCCTGCCAGTTGAGCGATGCGCCTGGGAAAAAGTGGCCCAGAAAGCCCGGTATCTGTTTCGCCAGGGGCATATAGTTGTACAGCAGACCCTGCGCGCCCATCTGCTGTTCCATGTCGTTCCCGAGTTCAAAGATATCCGGCGCCTGCCCGGCGGCGATCATGCCATTCAACTTCGTGCCATAATCCTGCAGCGGGCTCGGCACCAGCTTCACTGTGATCCCGGGGTTCGCCTTCTCAAACTTCGCAAGCGAAAGCATGATCTGATGGTTCGTCTGCGGGTTCTCCCACGTGAACAGCGTCACCGTGACAGGCGCCGCCGCCCGCTTGGCAACATGGCTCGCTGCGAACGCCGGACTCACCGCCGCGCCTGTCATGAGCAGCGACACTCCCGTCAGACCGAGCGCTTTCCACTTCTTCATCATTGTCCATCCCCCTTTTGGATATCTTCATCCATTTTGCATACCACTGTGATTTCTTCGCTTTTCTCCTTCCCTGATCCCATCCGTTGCGCCCATCCGCCTGCTCCTGCGCATCCCCCCCTTCACCGTCCTCCGCCTATTTCAGGCCGGAAGCATTCAACGTCCCCAGGCCCTGCATGAAATACTTCTGCGCTACGAAGAAGACGACCACCATCGGCAGCATGTAAATCAGGTCCGCCGCCATGAACAGGTTCCACGGTGTGTAATAGCTTCCAATATAGGTGGCCATGGCGACGGACAGGGTCCACAGCTTTGGATTGACAAGATAGATCAGCGGTCCCAGATAGTCGTTCCAGGAACCCCGAAAAGCGAAGATGACCATCGTGACAATCATGGGTTTCGACATTGGCACAAGGATTTTCGTTAAAATCTGCCAGTGATTCGCGCCGTCGATCTTTGCCGCCTCATCGTAGGAGGAGGATATGGTGCTGAAATACTGCCTGGCGAGAAACATGAAGAACGGATTGCCGAAGAAGGCAGGCACGATCAGCGGAAGCCATGTGTTGTACCAACCAATGGAAGCGTACAGGTGAAACATCGGGATCATGCCGATGACTCCCGGAAGCATCATGCTGCCGATGAACAGATAGAACCACAGTTTGCGGCCGGGAAAACGGATGCGCGAGATGCCGTACCCGACAATGACCGAACTGCCGACGGCGCCGACCGTATGAAGCGCGGCGATGATCACCGAGTTGAGAAACACGCGCCAGAAATTGATCTGCTCCGTACCTGTTATGAAATTCTGCCAATGAA
>JAJZZT010000066.1 GCA_021797415.1 Bacillota bacterium | reverse complement strand
CGGGACCGACTGCCACGCCGCCCGCCGGAACATTGATCTGCTGCCCCACGGCAAGCATATTCGGGTTGGAGAGTTGAGGGTTGGCGGCGATCAACGAGTCCAGCGATACGCCGAAACGCTGGGCGATCTTCCACAGCGTATCGCCTTGTTGCACCACATAGACATTCACTCAGATTCGACCTCCCGGATCCCATGCAGCCACGGACCGTTGCAAAATATCGCCTCTTTGCAACGGCGCCTGAGAACATGTGATAATACCTGCAAAAATTCTGTTTATCACATGTCCCCTTGCGGCTGACGGATTTTGTTCCGTAGCAATATATGCGCCCGTGGGCATTTTGACAGGGGAGACCCGGAAGTTGGGCGCGAACGAAACAAGCGCGGCATCCGTGACCTGCAGGCAAGTACAGGATGCAGGCAAGCGCAGGATGCACAGAATGGCGTGGAGATCCCCTGTCACTCCAGGGAGAAGCAGGGGTACGACCCGAGCATCTTCATTGTGAACCCCTCGATCATGCCGATTTCCTCAAGCGCTCTTTGCACCCGCTCATCGCGCGGGCGCCCGAGAAGGTCGATGTAAAAATGGTAACTGCCAAGGCCCCGCCGCGTCGGGCGCGACTCCAGCCGCGACAGGTTCACATCGTGCGCGGCGAACACGCGCAGCACCTCGTACAAAGCGCCCGGATGGTCGTCGCCCAGCATCATCAGCACGGATGTCTTGTGTCCGGACGCTTCTTGCGCGGATATGTCCACCCGATGGTCGGATGTGGTGATCAGCCCGAACCGCGTCACATTGTCCGCGACATCCTGCACGTCTTCCCGCAGCACGTACAGCCCCGCATCAATGCCCGTCTGCAGCGCGCCGACGCACGCGACGAGCGGGTCTCCGGCGTGCGCCGCATAAGCGATGGCGGCCGCCGTACTCTCCATGTCGACATGCGCGGCGCGGGGAAAAAGCCGGTGCAGATTCTCCCTGCACTGCGCCAGCGCCTGCGGATGCGAACGCACTTCCGTCACGCGCGAGAATTCCACCGGTTCGACGGCAAAAGCCGCATGGCGGATGGGAAGAGCCACCTCGGCGCAGATCTGCAGCGGCGACACGGCGAGGCGGTCCAGCGTGACCAGCACGGACCCCTCCAGCGAGTTCTCCAGCGCCAGGACAGCCTGCTCTACCTCGCCGCTTTCCAATGCGTCAAGCACGCGGACGTGCGACGCGTACGCGCGAACCGCCTGCCCGGCAAGCGGACCGTTTTCTGTGAAGAACCTGGCGGGACGCTCTGAGTGCGTGCCGCGCGGTCCGAGAAACCCCAGCATGGCCAAGCTCCTTTATTTTGGATTCACGGTGAGCGGATAACCGTTGCCCGTCACCGTGGTCTGCGGCACGGAACCGACAAAAATCACATAGGCGATCGGTATCCGCGTCTGGACTTGCACAGGCTGCGTGATAAATGGCACCACGACGCTGACCTGCGCAGTGATGTGCAGATATAAAATATGCACGGTCTGATTGATGCCGGCCGTATGCACCACGGGCTCGACCTCACTTTGGGCCGAGCCGATCGGGACGATCCGCACCGGGACCGCCGGGCCGAACGTGGCCAATATGGCGCTTCCCATCCCCTGCAGGGCGGGCACATAGATCGTGCGCGCCTCCAGCCTCGTGAGCACATGCTGCACGCGCAGCGTGGTCAGGCTCTCGATGCGCGCCACTTCCGCAAAATTGAAATGGGCGGAGGTGACGCGGCCGGTGCGGTCCTTGTCCAGCACCACAAGCCTCGCATACTCGGCGTCCTCCGCGATCCGCTTGGTCAACGCGTCGTTGATCGCCTGCGTGGCAAGCTGCCGTGCAATGCCTGTCGCCAGCGCCATGAACGGCGGCCGCAGGCTGCGGTCGAGCAATTGCATGCCCTCGTACAGAAACAGGAAGGAAAAAAGCAGGAACAGCAGGCCAAACACGGTTGTCCGCCGCAGCCGCGACGGCCTTCTCTTTGCCCTAAAGCGCACGGCGACCGTCTCCCCGCCGCGCCGCGACACACCGCCGGAACACCGCCGGCCCATGGTCCTGGCGCGCCCGTCATCATTGCGGCGACGCCCGCAAAACTCCCCGTGCGTCCCTTTGGCGCACCATCCGCAATCCGGAAGATGCAGCTATCTTCATCGTATGCGGCGGGTGGCGGATAACAGGACAGACCGCCCGTGCGTCCGGCGCTTGCCCTGTCAGCGGACGGACAGTCGCACGAAGCGGCGCTTGCCCACCTGGACGACCATGCCGTCGGCGGGCACGACATCCAGCGCCGGATCTGCAATCGCCTGGCCATCGAGTCGGACGCCGCCGCCCGCAATCAGGCGCCGCGCCTCCGAATTGCTCGGCGCAAGCCCGGCGCCCACCAGCAGCGGCACGATGCCCACAGGCGAGGCGTCCACGCGGTGCACCGGCATGTCCTCGGGCAATGTGTGCTTTTGAAATACGCGCACAAATTCCTCCTGTGCGGCGTCCGCCTCCGCCATGCCGGCAAACCGCACCGTCAGGACGTGCGCCAGGCGCATCTTGGCATCCCGCGGATGCAGCGCGCCCGCGGCGAGGTCGCGCCGCATCCGCTCCAGTTCGTCATCCGGGACGCCCGTCAGCAATTCAAAGTAGCGCCCCATGAGCGCGTCGGGAATGGACATGGCCTTGCCGTAGATCTCTTTTGCCGGTTCGCTCACGCCGATGTAGTTGCCCAGGCTCTTGGACATCTTGCGGACGCCGTCCAGACCTTCGATGAGCGGCATGGTGACGGCCACCTGCGGCGTCATGCCGAACTCCTTTTGTAGCGTCCGGCCGGCCAGCAGATTGAACGTCTGGTCCGTGCCGCCGAGTTCCACGTCCGTCTCCAGGGCGACCGAATCGTACCCCTGCATCAGCGGATAGAAAAACTCATGGATGCTGATCGGCGCGCCCGTGGCAAAGCGCTTCTTGAAGTCGTCGCGCTCAAGCATCCGGGCCACCGTCATCGTCGCGGCCAAGCGGATCACATCCGCAAAATCCAGCGGCGAGAGCCACTCCGAGTTGAAACGCACCTCCGTCATATCCGGGTCCACGACCTTGAAAATCTGCTCCTGATACGTGCGCGCATTCTCCCGCACCTGCTCGGGCGAAAGTTGGCGGCGCGTTTCCGACTTGTCCGTGGGATCGCCGATGCGTCCCGTGAAATCACCGATCACCAGTTGCACGACATGGCCGAGTTGCTGGAACTGCCGCAATTTTTCCAGTACCACCGTGTGGCCGAGGTGAATGTCCGGCGCCGTCGGGTCAAGCCCCAATTTGACCTTGAGCGGCCGGTTCTTTGCGATGCTGCGCCGCAGTTTGTCCACCAGCTCCTCTTCCGGAATGATTTCGACCA
>JAJZZT010000423.1 GCA_021797415.1 Bacillota bacterium | reverse complement strand
CCCCAGTCCCGTCATTCTCGCGGAACACGTCACGCTCGACGCGGGGACGGGCGCGGTGCACACGGCTCCCGGCCACGGCATGGACGATTACTTGGTCGGATTGAAGTACGGACTGCCCGTTCTCGCGCCCGTGGATGACAAGGGGCGTTTCACGGAAGAGGCGGCGCCGTTTGCAGGCCAGTTTTACGCGAAGGCGAACCGCGCCATTACGGCGCTTCTGCAGGAGCGCGGGGCGCTGTTGGCCGAACGGGAGTTTTCCCACCCGTACCCGCATTGCTGGCGTTGCAAGAATCCCGTCATCTACCGGGCGACAGAACAGTGGTTCGCTTCCATCGCGGCTTTCCGGCAGACGATGCTCGACGAGGTGGAACGGGTGGACTGGCTTGTCCCCTGGGGCAAGACACGCCTGTACAACATGGTGGCGGACAGGGCCGACTGGTGCATCTCGCGCCAGCGCGCGTGGGGTGTCCCGATCCCCGTCTTCTACTGTGAAGACTGCGGCGAAACCGTGCTCACCCGGCACACGGTGGAGCACGTTGCGCAATTGTTCGCAAAGCACGGGTCGCAGGTGTGGTTTGCGCGGCCGGCGGAAAAACTGCTGCCGGAGGGCGCCGCATGCTCAGGTTGCGGCGGAAGCCGTTTGCGCAAGGAGACGGACATCATGGACGTGTGGTTTGATTCCGGCTCCAGCCACGCGGCCGTTTTGCGGCAGCGCGCGGGACTCGCGTGGCCGGCCGATCTGTACATCGAAGGGTCCGATCAGTATCGCGGATGGTTCAATTCGTCACTCTCCACGGCGGTCGCCGTCTACGGCCAGGCTCCCTACCGGCAGGTGGTGTCGCACGGTTTCACGCTGGACGGAGAGGGGCGCAAGATGTCCAAGAGCCTTGGCAACGGCATCGATCCGCGCAATGTCATCGACCAGATGGGAGCGGATATCCTGCGCCTGTGGGTGGCGTCCGTCGACTACCGGGCCGATGTGAGGATTTCACAGGGCATCTTGAAGCAGGTGTCCGAGGTGTACCGCAAGATTCGCAACACGTTTCGTTTTTTGCTGGGCAATCTGTCCGACTTTCAGGCGACGGACGCCGTATTGTACGAGCAGTTGGGGGAACTGGACCGCTATCTGCTCGACCGGCTGGCCGCTGTGCAGGAACGCTGCGTCGCGTCGTACAGACAGTATGAATTTCACGTCGTGTACCATGCTGTGCAGAATTTTTGCGCGGTGGAGCTGTCGAGTTTTTACCTGGATGTCACCAAGGATGCGCTTTACGTCGAGCCTCCCGGCGCCAAAAGGCGGCGGGCCGTGCAGACGGTGTTGCGGGAATGCCTGCTGACGCTGGCCGGACTGGTTGCGCCGATCCTGACGTTCACGGCGGATGAAGTGTGGGAATACGGCGGTGACGCCGCCTGCGAGAGCATTCAGCAGACGACGTGGCGGGAACTGCCCGGCCACTACCGCGATGAGGCGCTGGCGGAGCGTTTCGCGCGTTTGTTGGCGATCCGGCAGGACGTGCTCCAGGCATTGGAAGAAGCGCGTCAGCAGAAGCGGATTGGGCAGTCGCTCTCAGCCCAGGTGGACCTGTATGAATATGTGGACAGAGCGCTGGTCGATCGCTTGGGGGAAGGCTGGAAAGATCTGCTGATCGTTTCTGCAGTGCGGTTGCATGAAGCGGGAGAGGTCGCTCCGGATGGCGCCCTTCGCACCGACCATGTGGCAGTCGTCGTATCGCCTGCAAGCGGAGTGAAGTGTGAGCGCTGCTGGCATGTGCGAACGGACATCGGCGTCCGGGAAGGCCATGCGGACGTGTGCGCGCGCTGCGCGGATATTCTCGACGAGATGGGCGCCGCTGCCGAAGTGAGCTGACGGCGGCGACCAACCCGCATTTTCAGAATCGGCGAGCAATGAGGAGGAGAAGGAGTCCCAGGATACCCGCAGCGACGAAAAAGGGCGTGAACGAAAGGTCGTAGTGGTAGAGCTGTTTGACCGCAAAACTGCTGACGACTTCGATCACGCTGATCCAGAGCACAGCCGTGGCTGCCGAGCGGACCAACTGCTGTCGCACGGGCAAAACTCCTTTCATCACCACTGTCACTATCGCATCTAGCGTCCGAATTCTCAATGGGCTTGCCGCGGTCCCGCTTGAACATCCTTTGACAGTTCAAACGGGACATAAAGAGCAACCTCTAGTAGAATCTGTTCAAAAAGGGGTCAGGTAAGACCCGCGCAGTGCAAGGAAGCTAGTCAGGAATGCGGACCGAGCGTACTTTGTTGGGTACGTGAGGGAGCATTCCTGGCGATGACGCGGCAATGCGCCGGAGAGTTCTGACCCCTTTTTGAACAAACCTCTAGTATGAAAATGTGTGGCACAGGCATTCTTGCGATAGAATCCTGTCCCAAAGGAGACGTACCCGATGGTGTACATCATTGCGGCGTTGGTTGCGGCGTTGGATCAATGGGTGAAGTGGCTGGTCGTCACGCATCTCGCGCCCGGCCAGGCTATCCCCGTATGGCGTGGTGTCATCGAACTGTTGTACGTGCAAAATCCCGGCGCCGCGTGGAGCCTGTTTCCCAATCAGCGGGTGCTGCTGATCGTCGTGGCGCTGGTTGTCGCCGGCGTCATCGTTTACGTGGACCGCAGGCACGCGCGCGGGAAGTACGGGCTGCAGGTAGCGCTTGGAGCCCTGCTGGGCGGAGCTGCGGGCAATCTGATCGACCGCCTGTTTCGCGGCTACGTGGTGGATTATATATACATACAGATCATCCGCTATCCGGTGTTCAACCTGGCGGACAGCGCCGTCGTGCTGTCCGTATTGTATTTGATCATCCGCGCGTGGCGCGTGCGTCCCGAATCCCGGCGGACAGAAGGCGAACCCGCGGGCGGGCGGGCGGATGTCGCGGCCGATGTGCGCGCCGCCACAGAGACGACGGGCGACAAGGGACGGGGGGAGGCGACGCACACCGGCCATGATCGACCATGAAAAAAGACAGGCGCCGGAGTCGGCCGGCAAAAATGCTGTGCAGGATGAGTGCATCCGGATTGTCGTCGAGGAGGACGGCGTCAGACTGGACCGTTACCTTGCCGAGCGCGTTGCAAAGCAGTCCCGCTCCCATCTGCAGCGCCTGATTGAGCGGGGGATGGTGGAAGTCGACGGCCGGGAACAACGCGGCGCAAGCTACCGGCTCCGCAAAGGACAGTCGGTTGCCGTGCGGTTGCCAGAACCGGTCGCACCGCGGTTGGCCGCAGAACAATTGCCGCTTGATGTGCTTTACGAAGACGACGATCTGCTTGTCGTGAACAAGCCGCAGGGGATGGTCGTCCATCCCGCGCCGGGGCATCCGACGGGGACGCTGGTTGCGGCCGTACTCGGGCATGTCGGCA
>JAJZZT010000287.1 GCA_021797415.1 Bacillota bacterium | reverse complement strand
TTGAGGTGAAGCGGCGCGCGATCCGGAGAGAACTGTGATAAAGCCCAAATCCGGCTTATCGAGGTTGCCCGGCCGAGCGCCGCACATCCCTTCACTTCCACGTTCAGTTTGCGCGCGCTTCCATGCGCAGCTTGTCGGCGATCATGGCGATAAATTCTGAATTCGTAGGTTTTGCCTTGCTCATGCTGACCGTGTAACCGAATAACTGCGCGATTGCCTCACTGTTGCCGCGGCTCCACGCAACCTCAATCGCATGGCGGATCGCTCTTTCGACACGCGACGATGTGGTCGAAAACTGCTCGGCAATCTGCGGATAGAGCACCTTCGTGACCGATCCGAGAATCTCCACGTCATTGTACACCATGAGAATCGCTTCCCGCAGGTATTGGTAGCCCTTGATATGCGCAGGCACGCCAATTTCATGAATGACGCCCGTGATGAGATGGTTGACGCTTTTGGGCTTTGCCGCGATGGACACCAGCCTCGGCGGCGACGCCGGGATGGACGACAGTGCGACCCCTGAACTTCCCGCGCTCGCCAACGCGCGCGGACGCTCTATGTAGGAAGTGTTGACTGCGACATCACGGATCCGTTCCACCAGGACATCAAGATCAAACGGCTTTAGGACGTAGTACAATGCCCCGAGATCGAGCGCTTTGCGCGTAACCGTATCCTGCCCAAAAGCGGTCAACATAATGACTCGCGGCATCACCGTCAGATGAAGCTTTCGCATGCGTTCCAGTACGCCAATGCCATCCAGTACGGGCATGATAATATCCAGAACCAGCACATCCGGTTCCAAATCCTCGACGAGCGTCAGAACTTCCTGACCATTATAAGCGATCCCCGTCACTTCTAGATCAGGCTGCTCACTCAAATACTCGTAGAGGAGGTCCGCGAATTCGCGATTGTCATCCGCGATCAGCACACGCGTCTTCCCCACGATGGTCGACTCCCCCTTTTTCGCATAGAATCCGCCGGCCGAGGCACTCTCACGACATCCAGACTCCTGACGTCACGGGCCATCTCGCATGATCGCGCACGACGATCATGCATATGATAATCAAAATTACAATTCGACAAACGAACTTGTATTCCTGTAAGACATTCGGAAATACTTTACGACCCGAACCGACAGGGAGAACGGTCAATGTCGAAAAATGTGGTCCATATGAGTTTTACGCAGTTCTCGGCAGACCGGAAACCGGATGTTGCGCGACATTGCGCAACATCCAGGCGGCAAAGATGCCGTATCCCTGTGTCGGATCACTGACAAACACATGCGTGACAGCGCCGACCAGCCTGCCGTCCTGCAGAATCGGGCTTCCGCTCATGCCCTGCACAATGCCCCCGGTCCGGCTGATCAGCGCGAGATCTGTCACGCGCACGACCAACCCCTTGACCTGCGCTGTACTCTGGTGGTTTACGCGCACGATCAGAGCGTCAAACCGCTCGACTTTCTGATCGCTGACAACCGTCAGAATCTCCGCCTTTCCCGGATGCACCTGGGACGGATCGGCCACCGGTATGGCCCGCTGGATCAGACCGTGATCCGGCGGACAGAACATATGGCCAAAGACGCCAAACTCGGTGTTGCGCTCGATACTCCCGACCACATGGTGTTCATCCACGAATTGCCCGCGTTTTTCACCGGGTTGCCCGCTTTCTCCGCGTTCGATCGACGTGACCGACGCGTGTACGATCTGCCCCCGGCCGTCGATCGGCTCACCGGTGTCCGCGTCAGCGATCACATGTCCCAGCGCCCCGAAACTGCGGGTTCCCGGCACATAAAACGTGAGCGTACCGACACCCGACGCTGAATCGCGTATATACAGTCCAATGCGATAGGAGCCGCTGTCCTCATCGTAAAGCGGGCGTATGGTGGTTCTGTACATTTTCCCGCGCCGACTGAATGAAACATGCAAATGCACGGCCTTTTTTCCCGCCGCATCAATCATCCGCGCGACCTGCGACACGCTGTCGGCGCGAGTGCCGTCGACGGACAGGATCATATCGCCCACGTGCAGATTTGCCTGGATTCCCGGACTGACGGCGTCCTTCCCGCGATGGATGAGATGATATCCCACGATCAGTATGCCGCTTGCGCGCAATTTGATGCCGATGCTTTGCCCGCCGGGGATGACGTTGGGAAAGGCGGCAGGCCGCGAAGCGCTTGCGGACGGCAGCCACCATGTCCACGCCTGCGGTTCTAACCGGCTCACGGCTCCCGCCATGCCCGGGGATGCCATGGCCACAGTGTTTCGTTGTCCAATCCCGATCCAGGAAAGTGCATACGTGATGAGTGCGAATGCCAAAGACACCAACAGGACTCGTTTCACGCCGCGTCCCTCCTCGTTGTTTCGCCGTTTACCGGTGCAGTTATCGTACCCGTTGTCCGCACCGTGAATGTCGGACAAAACATGCCACCCCTGCCTGAGCCGTCCCGCCGACCACGGCCGTTACGGGGGCGGGGTTCGGGAAGCGTGTCAATGCGAAGCCGCTGCGTCAAGCATTTCCCTCGCCTGCCGTCTCGTGGTGTCCGTCACCCGCTCCCCGCCCATCATCTTCGCCAGTTCCTCCACGCGTTCATCCGCTGACAAAGTGCGAATACGGGTGCTTGTCCGCCCGTTCGCGACGCGCTTTTCGAGCAGCGCGTGTTCTGTCGCCCGACACGCCGTCTGCGGCAGATGAGTCACACACAACACCTGGCGGTGCCGTGCGATCTGCTCGACGTGTTCAGCCACCGCCTGCGCGGCAAGGCCGGAGATGCCCGCATCAATTTCGTCGAAGATCAGCGTCGAAACGGGGTTGCGCTCCGCCAGCACCCGCACGACGGCCAGCATCACGCGCGACAATTCGCCGCCGGACGCAATTCTGGCGAGCGGCCGTGGGGTCTCGCCGCGATTGGCTGAAAACAGCAACTCAGCCTCGTCGGCTCCCGACGGGCCGGGTTCCGCCTCGTTGAGGCGAAGAAACAACTGTACGGCGGGCATGTGCAGGTGTCGCAGTTCATCGTGCAATTCCTTCTCCATGGTGCGCGCCGCCTTCACCCGTTCGGCGCGCAAGGCGTCCGCCGCCGCGCGCATCCGGGCGGCCGCCTGATCCCGGCGTTCTCGCAATGCGTTCACCGCCTCGTCGTAGTGCAGCAGACGATCGCGCTTTGCGCCCGCATTTGCCGCATAGAGCAGCAGTTCCTGCGTCGAGGCGCCGTATTTTCGGAACAATCGTTCCAACACCGCCAGGCGGTCCTCCAGGCGTTTCAATTTATCCGGATCAAACTCCAGCGATTCCTTGTACCGTCGCGCAAAATCCGCGGCCTCCGACAGATGGGCAATCGCGACATCCAGGTAGTCCTCCAATTCCTTCAAGTCCCGGCCATACGCG
>JAJZZT010000231.1 GCA_021797415.1 Bacillota bacterium | reverse complement strand
CCGCGTCATCCGACAGCGCCTTGACGTGCGGCGTCAGCCCCTCCTGCAGGCCGATCACATGGACGCGGTCGAACTCCAATCCCTTGGCGCCGTGGAAAGTGAGAAGCTGCACGCTGTCCATCGCCGGTCGCTGCGATTCCCGAATGTACAGCGCGTCGATCTCCGCAAGCCACGCGTCGAGAGTGCCGATACTCGACGCGCGGTCCCGCAATGCGTCGAGTGCGCTGAAGGCCGCTTCAAGCCGGGTTTCCGAGGCCCTTTCCAGGCGTTTGAGGTAAGGAAGATACAGCGCCAGGAGCCGGTCGAGCGCGTCGGCCGGGGTACGCGGCGCCACATCGTCGAGCAACCGCGCGAATCGCTCCCAAAGCGCCTGACGACCGGGGCTTTTACTGATGATTTCGACCAGTTCATCGCGCGTTTGCGCCTCCCACTCCATCCGGTCGGCGCGTTCACGGGCGCCGCTCCAGCGCAGGTAGTCCGCGAAAGCCTGTCCACACGCGACCGGGCCGCAGGCGGCGCGCAAAAAGCGAAGAAGTGGCGCCACGTACGATTGATCATACAGAAATTCCGTCTGTCCCGCATAAGCGACGCCGGCCTTGCGAAGCGCCTCCGCGACAAGCGCGAGCTGCAGGTTCGTGCGCGCCAGCACGCCGACGGTGCGCGCCTTGTCGCGCAGAATCCGCTCTGTTTCCCGCGCCACGTATTGCGCTTCGGAAAGACTGTCGCGCAGGGCGATCCATACGACGCGCGGACCGGCTCCCACGGCGCCGGTCATCGCTTTTGCGGTGCGCTCCCGATTGTGCGCGATGAGGCGCTGCGACAGCGCCACAATGGGATCCGCGCTGCGAAAATTGCGCCGCAACACAATCTCGCGCACCCGCGGCCAACGGGAGCGAAACAGGTGGAGGAGCTTCGGTTCCGCGCCGCGAAAGCGATAGATGCACTGATCATCGTCGCCGACCGCCGCGATATTGCCCCGCTTCCCGGCGATCGCCTGCAGGCACGCCCACTCCGCCGGATCGGTGTCCTGAAACTCGTCCACCATCACGTACTGCGCCGCCTCCCGGACATGGGAGGCAAAGACCGCGTCCATGGCAAAATGCGCTTGGAAGGCGGGCAGAATATCGTCGAAGTCCCACAATCCCCGTTCCCGCTTGAGACGGCGGTACCAGTCGGCCGCCGCAAGCCAAGGTTGCGGCGGTGCTGTTTTCGACGCCGCCGCCAGCGCGAGGTGCTGTTCAAACTCCTCCACAGTCTCCTTGCGCGCGGACTGACCGGAGCGGCGCAACGCCTGCTCCAGGAGATGGTACCGTTCGCCGGCGCTCGCCAAACGGGGATTTTCCTTGCCGGCGCGCAGGAGCCAGCGTAAAAACAGTGAATGAAACGTGCCCGCGTGAACGCCCGCAAGAGCCGGATCGAGTCTTTTCAGCCGTTCGCGCAGTTCGGCGGCGCTTTTGCGCGTGAACGTGAAAATGGCGATTTGGTCGGGACGCACACCGAGTTCCCAGTGAAGGAACGCGGACCGGCAGGTGATCACGGCCGTCTTGCCGCTTCCGGGCCCGGCGTGCACGAGAAGCGGCCCCGGACCGTGCAGCGCCGCATCCATCTGTTCATCGGTCAGGCGCAATGACAGATTGGCCAGACGGCGAGCGAACCGGTCCCGCATCAGGTCAGATACCTCTTGATAAAGTCGTTCAGACGCGCAATCCGGCCTTCGATGCGCCGTTTTTCCGTCAACAGGGACGATATCTGGTTGAGGTCCTGTTTCTGAAAGTGCACGACAGCGGACGCCTCCAGCGCGCCGAGCTGCTGGCGCCAAAGTCCGAGCACGGCGAGCAGGCGCCGTTTTCTCTCATCGCTCGAAAGCGGAAGACCTTCGCCAGACCCCATCACGGCGCCTCCCCTCTTTCCGCATCTCGCAGGCGATTGTTCCATCGCTTCACAAAGACGGCCAGGTCCTCGCGAAACTCCCGGGCTATCTTTTGCTCCGCCATCAGCAGAGAGATGCCGTCGATATCTTCTTCGCGAAACAATTGCATGACTCGCGCCGACAGCGCGTCCTCCTGCTGCGCCGCCGCCGTCTCCTGTTCCATCTCACGCATCAGGTCGAGCGCGGTGCGTATCCCGGCCCCAAAATGAGAGCGGTTCATTTCGCACAATCCGCCTCCTTTCACTGCAAATTTTCACGACTCACACGGACTCGCCGGATCCAGCGCGCAACCCTGTGAGCGCGCGACGGAATGCGTTTGATCGCATACCTTTTGTTTTTCAAGCAACCGCAGCATGCCTCGGCACCGCCCGCACACATAGCGAGAGACATCGATCCTGCGCTTTCGGCGGTAGACCACACCACAAGAAGAGCAGCCATATACGACCGTGCGGCCGCTGCCGGCCGGTCGCAGCGGCTTGGCATAGCGGGCGCCGCCGACGCGCGCGAGCAGTTCGCGGAACTCCTTGTCTCCATGCCGGTATCCACAATTTTTTATATGAAGGTGATAATGGCAAAGTTCATGCCGTATCGTTCCCACAAAATCGGAAAAACCGAACGTCTCGGCGTACTGCGGATTAAATTCAAGATTGTGGGATCGCAACAGATAGCGGCCGCCCACCGTCCGCAAACGATGATTGAAGCGGCACGAGTGACGAAATGCAAGGCCAAAATCGCGCAGTGACACCTCTCTGACCAGCGTGAGCAACTCGGCATCGGTGGTGGGAACTTTCTGCTCCGTCACTCCGGCACCTCCAAAAGGGATCCATCTGTGTTGATCCAACGACTTCCGTCTCATTACATGGTACAATCGTTCGGGAAGGGGGGCAAGCTCCATTCGCATATTTGCCATCGCAGATTTGCATCTGTCGTTCGGCTCCGTCAAACCGATGGATGTGTTTGGTCACGCCTGGGAACGGCATACCGAGCGACTGTCCGTCGCTTGGAAACAGACGGTCGAGCCAAAAGACACTGTGCTTGTTGCGGGAGACATTTCCTGGGCCATGCGCGAAAAAGAAATTTTTCCTGATATCGCGTTTCTCGCCGGATTGCCTGGCCGGAAGGTCCTGCTCAAAGGCAACCACGACTACTGGTGGAGCACACGCACGCGCGTCCAGAAGCTATTTCCGGACGATTTTGTCCTGCAGACCAACGCCGTCGAACTCCCCGATTGCACGATCGTGGGTTCGCGCGGATGGGAACTCCCTCCGGAGGACCGGCTGACCGACGACGACCGACGGCTTTTCAGGCGGGAAGTGGAGCGGCTCCGCCTGTCGCTTGAAGCCGGTTCACGGACAGGGAAACCGCTCATCGCGATGATGCACTACCCCCCGCTGCCGCAAGACGGGTCGCAGACCCCCTTCTCGGCACTCCTGGAACAGCACGGGGTGCGACAGTGCGTCTACGGG
>JAJZZT010000487.1 GCA_021797415.1 Bacillota bacterium | reverse complement strand
CCTTGGCGTACGTGCCGTACGCGTTGGCGGTAATGCGGCGCGCCAGGGCGATGTCGCGGCGGGGGAAACTGGCGGGCAGTTCGAGGTATTGCGGCAGTGCGTACGCCAGATTGCCGTCGTGCACGCCCGCCAGGCTCGCGGCGGACGGGCGGAACAGCGACGAGCGCACACTGTAGGTGAGTCCGGGCGTCAGCGGCCCGGCGGAAACCGAATCCGCCGCTTCATTCAGTGTATAGTGGCGGCGGCCGGCGGGCGCCGTGACGCGCGTGACCTGATAGCCTCCGAAAAGAAGCGGGTAATTCCCGCTTACCACCTGGACGCGCTCTGTTACGGAAGAAGCGCCGCTGGAGACCTGCGGACCGATCTGGCGAAGAAGGGACGCGGGGATGGCCTGTCGGCTGCGCAGGCGCACTGTTTTTGCGGGCGCTCGCAACCAGCCGCTGCCAGTGTAGGTGGCCAGCGTCTCTCCCTGGTAGTACGACGGCTGTGTCGAAAAGACGCGCAACAGCACCGCGTTGTTTCCCGTGAAAGGTCCTCCGAGATGGTTGTCATTGAGCCCGTAGAGATCCGTTTGTCCAGGCATGCGGGCGCTTTGCAGCAGACGCAAAAGCAATTGTCGCGGCACAGGCCAGCTCGGCGCTGCCTTGGGGATAAGCAGACCGCCGGCAACCATCGTCAAAGAGAGGCCGAGCGGCATGGCCAAGCGGATCAGCCATTGGCGCATCGACCCGCCGCCTTCCGCCACCTGCCACCCCGGGAGATTCGTGACCGCCAGCAGCGCGAGCGCAATGAAAAGAAAGAGCGTCATCTCCATCGCGACGTGCACGCCAAAGAAATGGGCGACGCCCATGAGCGAAGACTCGCCGAGCGCGGTGATCAGCAAGATCCAGAACGGCCGCGCAACGCCCTCCTCCAGCAAGAGCGTTCCAAACGTGATGACGCCAAAAAACGCGAGCGTGCGCACCCCGTTCGTGATCATCTGCAAATGGCCCGCCGACAGTGCGGCGCTGGCCGCGGCCAGGTCGCGCCCCAACAACGCAAAGAACAACTGCGGCGCCAGCCATGGAACCTGCGGGTAATACTCCCATTTGAGCAGCGCGAGCACCGTGACAAGCAGCAGAGCGCCGCGCTGCATGCTGCCGGGAATAAACTGCACTCCAAGCAATAGCGCGATATAAAGGATGACAGGTAGCGTATTGCCCATGTATCCGACATTTTGCGCGGCGTACAGGAGAAGCGAGATCCAGGCCCAGAGCAGAGAGCGGACGATCAAGTGCTGGACATTGTCACGCGTGATCCGCATCCATCGCACCTCCCCCAGGCACAACGCCGCCGCGATATGAGGCGTATGAGACGCTCCCACCTTCAGCAGGCGGCAACCGGACGGTGGACTCCAGATCGCCTGGATCGCAGATCCGCTCCACCCGCCAGCCCAGCGCGCGCAACTGTACCGCCGCCTCCTCTTCCTCGCCGGTAAACACCGCCTCCGTCGCCTGCACGGCGAGCAGAGTGACGCGGCAGCGTTTCTCACGCAGCATGACCGCCAGCCGCAGCAATTTCCGTTCCGGCCGGCGCGCGATCAAAAGCACGACCGCCTGGCCGGGAATGCCGAGCAGGCGCCACGGGCTGTCACCCGGGCCTTCGTCACCCTGGATTTCAAGCGCCGCCAGATGACCGAGCGACTGCACGAGCACGACATCTCCTTTCCCGATGCCGTGATCGATGAACCTCCTGGCAAATGTGACGAGCCCGAACGACAGCCCCTCGCGGTGCGCGTACTGGACAATTGATGCCGCGACGGACAGCGCGCGTTCAAAAGATGCCGCAGCGCCGCCGAACGAGGGTTCGCTCGCATCGATCACAAGCACGATTTCCGTCGTGGTATAATGTTCAAACTCTTTTGACCGGAGAGCGCCTGAGCGCGCTGTCGCAGGCCAGTGAATACGGCTCAAGCGATCGCCGGGAACGTAATCGCGAACGCCGGCGGCGCGCGACGCATCGTCCGAACTGCGCGCATGAACGACGCGGGCGCCAAGCCGCACCTGATCCAGCACGAACAGATGAAGCGGCGGGCAGGACGCCGGGTACACGACAAGCTGCCCTGCCCCGCTCACCTGCGTGCGGCGCACGATCAGGCCGAATGCGTCGCCGCAGGTGATTTGTGCCGCCCACCCATCAAACACGCCGCGGGGAACGCCCGACAATGCGTAGTTGAATGTAGACATCCCCCCGCGTCCCAGAAAGGCGAGCCAACGCGGCTGCGCGCAGCGGACGGCGAGTCTGGCGGGCAGCAGTTCCTCCACGCGCAACCAGACCGGCGTTGGCAAGCGACGGTCTCGTGCGCACACCGTCAGAGCCACCCGGACATCCTCCTGCGCACGCACGCGCAGCGCGGAAAGTTTGCGTTCGACCGCAAAGCGCCGCGGCAAAAAAATCAGAACGGCCGTCTCGTAGACGGACAGCAGCGCCGCCACGCCAAACAGGAACCACGGCCCAAACCCGCCATACATCTGCGACAGCGCGTACAGGAGCGCCGTCGTCAGGTAGAGCGACCCCGCGACCGACAGGTTGCGCATACGCTACCTCCGTCCGGGAATCACCGGCACAGGCGTCGCTTCGAGAATCTCCTGCAGGACGCTCTGCGGCGCAACGCCGGAAATACGCGCTTCCGGGTGGAGCAGCAGACGGTGCCGCAAGACATGGGGCGCCAGGTATTTGATATCGTCTGGAATCACATAGTTTCTTCCCGCAAGCAGGGCGTACGCCTGACTCGCCCGGGCGAGCGCGAGGCTGCCGCGCGGAGATACACCCAGATAGACGCGCGGATGCACCCGCGTGCGTTGCGCCACATCCACGATATACGCGAAAAGCGACGGGTCCACAAACACGCCCGCCGCCTGTTCCTGCCACTCCATAACCGCTTCGGGCGCCGCGACGGGCTGCAGTTCTCCGACGCTCACTCCCGTCGTGCCGCGCGCCAGAATCGACAGCTCCTCCTCAGGCGTCGGATAACCGATGGAAAGTTTGAGCAGAAAGCGGTCAAGTTGCGCCTCGGGCAGCGGAAACGTCCCCTCGTATTCGATCGGATTCTGTGTGGCGAGCACAAAAAAAGGCGCAGGCAGCGCGCGCGTGATGCCGTCAAACGAAACACTCTGCTCCTCCAGCGCTTCAAGCAGCGCCGCCTGCGTTTTGGGAGATGTGCGATTGATCTCGTCGGCCAGCACGACATGGCCAAAGATGGGTCCCGGGCGAAACTCAAACGCGCCGCTTCCCTGGTTGAAAATCGACGTGCCCGTCACATCGGACGGCAACAGGTCGGGCGTAAACTGGATACGTTTGAAATCGCACGCGAAACTTCTGGCGATCGCCCTGACCATCACAGTTTTGCCCACGCCCGGCACATCCTCA
>JAJZZT010000289.1 GCA_021797415.1 Bacillota bacterium | reverse complement strand
ACAGCAGCAGGCCTGTGACGAGCAGGAGCAAAAATGCCGCCAGTGCGAACCAGTGGGTGCGGACGTACACTTTCGGCCACTGGCCGTGAATGAACCATGGGCGTTTCACGTCGATTCCCTCCCGTTGACCGGTCACGGCGCTGGCTGTGGTGGTATACTTGCTTTTATTAACGATGAATGGCCGCCGGAGGTTTTGTCAACCGGAACGCCTGAGACTTCAAACGAGAGGTGGCGAGTGCATCGCAGACTCCTGCCAAGACTTCACGCGTCAATCCGGCCGATCTCCCGCCCTCCCGCCGCACGCCGACTGGACGCGTTCCGCCGCTGCGCTTTTTTGTCGGCAGCGTCCTGTACGCCGTCATGGTCATCTACATCGAAAATGCCTCGCACATCTCGGCCGGCGGCGTCAGCGCACTCTCCATCGGTATCGCATATTTGTCGCACCTGCCTGTCGGGATCATGAACCTGGCGATCAAGCTGGCGATCTTCGCCCTGATCGCCGCAGTTTCAGGGCGCCGGACCGCCGTGTGGACCATGGTGTCCGCGGTCCTGTCGGCCCTGTGCATGGGTGTCTTCGCCCATTATCCGCTGCCGTTTGTCTGGCCCAAGTGGCTGGCGTTTCTCGTGATTGTGACGGTGGCGTACCTGCCCGTTGGGCTCATCATGTCAAAAGGGTACTCCACGGGCGGTTTTTCGGCGATCGCCCAGGCGTTCTGGCAACGGCGCGGGATCCCGCTCTGGGTCACCATGACCTTGATGAACGGTGTCGCCATCCTTGTTATGGGCGTTGCATTTGGCAAAATATCCGGCATTCTCACCTTGATCGCGACACTTTGGGGGGGGGTTTCCATCCAACTGTGGACGCGCTGGGCATCGCTCTGGCTGGACGGCCGAAAACGCGAGGCGGCCTGATCCTGCCCGACGCGCCGGCGCGTCACGGTGGGCAATGTCCGGGCTTTGTCAGCGCAAAAAGATCATCAATGTTGATCCTTGTGAGGGATTTCACAAACGCTCTTTTTAGATACGATCATAGTGTGATTGTCGCTGAGGATCAGCGGGAAGAGGGTCGCCGGGCGGCAGGCAACGGAAAGCCGGAGGAGATATTGGGGCGGCGTATCTGAAGATGGTCGAGGAGAGGATTCGCATGAAGGTCGTGACGTTGGAAGAGGCCATGGCGGCCATTGGTTCTGAGAGCCGGGTGTACACACAGGGGATGGCGTCCACTCCCCACCGGCTGCTGGCTGGATTTTCCGAGCGGTGCAATCAATTAGAAAAGATGGAGCTGTACCATCTGCATCTGGAGGGTCCCACGCCGTGGATTGCACCGGCGCTTGCCGGGCGCCTGCGCGATATCTCGCTGTTTGTGGGCGCCAATTTGCGTGAGGCGGTCAACGACGGGCGAGCCTTCTATACGCCCCTGTTTCTGTCCGAAGTGCCCTGGTTTCTGTCGCGGCCGCGCTTTCGGCCGCATGCGGTCCTGATCAACGCGAGCCTGCCGGACCGTCACGGGTTCGTCAGCCTGGGACCGACACTGGAAGCGACTTTGACGGCGATCGCCCAGGCGGACATCGTGATCGCGCAAATCAACCGGCATATTCCCCGCGCGCTCGGAAGCGCGCTGATCCACCAGAGCGCGATCACCTACGGCGTCCTGTGGGACGAACCGCTGGACGGTTCCCCTTCGCTTCCCGGCAATTCCGTCACGGATGCGATCGGCCGGCACGTGGCGGGGTTGATCCCTGATCGCGCCACGCTGCAAACAGGCATCGGAAGGATTCCCGACGCCGTTTTGCGGCAACTCACGGGACACAAAGACCTCGGTGTGCACAGTGAGATGATTTCCGACGGCGTGCGGGTTCTGGCGGAACGGGGGGTGATCACCGGCAGCCACAAGAAAACCGATCCGGGGTACATCGTGGCCACCTTTGCGATGGGGTCCCAGTCGCTGTTCGACTTCATCGACGACAACCCGGTCGTGTCGATGCGGGCCGTGGATTATACGAACAATACGGCCGTCATTCGCTGCAACCCGCGCATGATTTCGGTAAACTCCGCCATCGAGGTGGATCTGACCGGCCAGGTGGTCGCGGAATCAATCGGGTCGCGGATCGTTTCCGGCGTCGGGGGACAGATGGACTTCGTGCGCGGAGCGAGCCTGGCGGAGGAGGGTAGATCGATCATCGCGCTGCCGTCGCGAACCGGCTCGGGTTTGCCGCGCATCGTGGCGTCCCTGCGGCCCGGAGCGGGTGTCACAACCACGCGCAATCACGTGCAGTACGTTGTCACCGAGTACGGAGTCGCCGAACTGCACGGCCGCACCATCGAACAGCGCATGCGGCAGTTGATCGCCGTCGCCCACCCGGAGGACCGCGACGCCCTGGCAAGAGAGGCCAGAGCGCTATGATTCAGGGGAGATAAAGTCCACTGTGCGGGCGATCGAATTCAAGATAGACCCCCATGGTACGGGCGATTCAAGCGTTCTTCAGGGAAACTACAGACAGAATGATATAATGACGACAGCACCCGCAGGATCGGCGTGCGGGATGCGCGACCGTCCGCACAAATGCGGTGCAAAAGAGGGGTTGGCGTGTCGTTCATCCGTGGTGTGTGGGGCAGCCTGCTGAGCGCGTGGATCCGCTTTGGGACAGCCGTTTTCCCGCGGACCATCCATCCGATGGTGCTGCATTTCCCCATCGTTCTGCTGTACCTTGCGCTGTTGATCGAAATCCTGCGCTACTTGACGGGCGCTCCGGAACGCAGCTTTCTCCAGCGTGCCGGGTTCTGGGTTTTGACTTTATCACTCTTTGCCATCGTCGCCGCCGCCGCGACGGGTGTTCTGTCGGAGTCGTACGTTCGCTGGACGCCGAAGACCCTCGCGATTCTATCGACCCATCAGACGTTCGCCGTGCTGACAGGATTGTTTGCGGCTGCATCGTGGGTGGTGCGTGTGAGAACACGTGTCAGGCCGGACCGCAAGTGGTCGTTTTGGGGAAGAGGCACGGGACGCGCCACGGTGGGATCGGCGCTGCTCCTTGTGGGAGCCGTGGTGATGATCACGATCACCGCTTCGCTCGGCGGCGCGATGGTGTACGATTACGGTGTGGGCACTCCCGCCACGCTCATCACGCGCACGGCAACCTCCGGCCAGTCCGCGGCCTCCCCGCCTCTTGGCGGGCAGGTCCGCGTGGACCGGTGGGTGCGTTACACCGCGAAAGAGAAAGCAGTTTGGCTGCTGCTTGACGCGGGGCAAAACAACGGCTTTGATTTCAACGGATACAGCAATGGAGCGATGGCGATCACCGTGCCCGCCAGTTGGACCGTTCACGTCACGGTCGTAAACAAGTCCACCATGCTGAACCACAGCGCCATCATTATTCCGAAAGCGCAGATCGCTACCGGGACAGGCTTCTCCCCTGTC
>JAJZZT010000051.1 GCA_021797415.1 Bacillota bacterium | reverse complement strand
CCTCATTTAACAAGACGGCGCGCACACCGCCCGTGCCGACATCCAGTCCCGCCACGCCACGTCGCAAGATCCTTCACCCCGCCTCTCCCCTTCGTTTAGATATGGACAATGGTTTTCAGTTCATTCGTCCGGCCTGCCACCACAGCGTGAAAATGGGCCGGAACATCTTCCACGTCAATGAAAGAGGTGTAAAACGGCGCCATTCTCTCCGTGGTTTTGGCCAGGAAATCCAGAGCCGCCGGATAGGTGTTCGCATAGCGGAAGACGCCCCGTATCTGCAATTCCGAAATGATCACGCGCGATACAGGAATCGTCTCCACGTCGCTCTGGTGCATCCCCACAAGGACGACAACGCCGCCGCTCCGGCACAACTCACAGGCGCGCTCGACGGTGCCCGTCGCGCCGCTGCATTCAAATACGACGTCGTACAGGGAAGTGGATACCTCCTCCGGCCGCTGCGCCTCCAACCCCATGCCGCTCGCGAAGCGCAACCGTTCCTCATTGATGTCAATCAAGACCGGCACCGCGCCGGCGTATTCGGCCACGAGCGCCGTCAGGATGCCGATCGGCCCCGCGCCGATGACCAGTGCGCGCGCTCCGATTTTGATGCCGGCTTGCCGAACCGCCTGCACCGCAACGGAGGCCGGTTCCGCCAAACAGGCGATATCCGCCCCCATGCCGGCGGGCGCCCTGTATACAAAACCCTCCGGGTGCAGCACAGAATCGACCAGCGCGCCATCAACCGGCGGAGTGGCGAAAAAACTCACACGGTCGCACAGGTTGTATTTTCCCTTCCTGCACATCTCGCAGGTCCCGCACGGAATGCCGGGTTCCAGAGCCACGACATCTCCCACCCCGACCGCCGCGACTTCCGCGCCCACACTTTCTACGATCCCCGCAGCCTCGTGCCCAAGGATCATCGGGCGTTCGACGACAAACTGGCCGATGCGGCCATGGGCGAAATAATGCACGTCTGAACCGCAGATGCCGACGGACCGGATCCTCACCTTGACCTGATGCGACGCCGGAACTCCCGGATCGGGCCTCTCCTCAATCCGGATATCCTTGACGCCATGTAAAACCGCCGCTTTCATCCCGGCAGCACTCCCTTGTCTCGAAACTGCGATTCGCCTTCCACGAATTCTCCACTCCACCGACCATCGTTTTCAGCCACCCGCCGCCATATCCCTTGGCTCCGGGTTGGATTGCCTCCTACGCGAACAGGGAATTTACATGAATCAAAAGATCAGGAAACATGGACGGACTCAGAGTGTCGCCCCCTTCATGCTCCGATTGCCACTTCAACGCTTGGCCGTCATGGCGGTATACGTTAACGCTCTTCAAAACTGGATCGACAATCCAATATTCCTGAACGCCAATCCGCTGGTAGAGGTGCATCTTGCGAACAAAATCATAACTCGCCGTGGACGGAGACAGAATTTCCACCACCAGACTAGGCACACCCACAATCCGCTTGTCACGGCCATATTCACCGCACATCACGAACAGATCCGGCTGCACCACTTCTTTGGCGGACATGGCCGCCTCAAACGTCAGATCCATCGGCGCCATGTACGCCCGGCACGTCTTGTCCCGCAGATATCCTCCTATTTCAGTGGATAGCTGCATGAGCGTCTCTTGGTGTTCCGGCAAGGGGCTCGCCAACAGGTACGGTACGCCGTCAATGAGTTCCCACCGCTCGTCGCCGTCCCACGTCAGGTAATCCGCGTACGTGTAGCGCTCGCTGTGGTCTGTTTTCGGACTGGACATCGCCCGGCCCCCCCCATTCAGCAGTCTCCAGCGGACTTTATCGCTGCTCCCCTGGGATCATTATACGCCGTGCTCGTCTTCATTGAATCCTGTTTATTTCATGCGCAAGCAGAACGATCATCTCAGGATCGACAGACTCTCGTCAATCTGATTCCGCCCGTGCCTCTCGATCTGGACTGCGCCGTATGCATAGAAAACGCTCCGTTCCAGGGTACTTCTCTCCGAGAGACTGGATCGTGAAGCCGCATTTTCGGTAAAATCCGACAGCGCCATCGTCGGTCTCGGCCGTCAATTCCCGCAAGTCCTGTTCTTCTATCAGACGTTCGAGAAGCATCCGCCCGAACCCTTTGCCTCTGCAGGCGGGCGCAACGGCGATGTGCATCAGCTGGGCCGATCCAGCGCCAGAGTGTCGGATACCGGCTACCGCAACACATGGACCGCCGACGTACAGAGCGATGAGGACCGCTCCCGGATGACCGTACTGCTGCGTCAAAATCGCATCGATCATCGCATCTGTCGGCCGATAGACGCTTTCCGCCAAGATGATGACAAGTACAGCACTTGCCCGGAATATTTCGCAATCCACAACCTCAAGCCGGACCTCCTCTTCCATCTCATCTCTCCCTTCTCCCTTTCCCCTCATTTTCAATCCCCAACACTTCCCGCCTCTCAAATGAACAGGCGGCGCAACACCACAGTGATGATCCCCCATCCGGCGATGCCAACGCACACCGACACCCAGACGGGAAACCCGCGGCGGATGCAGACAAGCACACAGAGCAATAACGCTGCCGTAGGGATCATTCCCCACAACACGCCGCTGATCAGTCGCGCGATTTCAGCGGATGTCCCGCGTCGACCGCCCATCGACATCCAGGCAATCGACAGCAGCGTGACCAAGGGGAGGGCGGCAATCCAACCTCCCAGCATCGGACGCCGCTTCGCCAACCCGGTCACACCGGCGATGACCAGCGCCGAAATAAGCACTTTCACCGTATCAAAGAGCATGGTCACCCCTCCGCAGATGTCCACCACACCTGTGCCATCATCCGTCGGACGCCTCTTGAGAGGAAATATCATTCATCCCTCCCCGGGATGGCCCTTCAAAGATGTTGCAGGCATCACGGATAAGGCGTCACGAATGTTCAAGCGCATAACCGATCCCCATGGCGTCCCGCACTTCCCGCATCGTTTCCTTTGCAATCTTCCTGGAGCGGTCGGTGCCGGCGAGCAGGATGTCGTCCACCTGTCGCGGATGTGTCACGTACGCCTGCCAGCGCAAACGCCTGATGATACGCGAAAACAGGACAGACCTCCGGATGATCGTTTGGCATGCATACCACTCCCGTTTTGTGAATTCGCCGCCACTTCACGCCGCCACCAGCCATCGCCCATGCGACCACCTCCTTCCCTTTCGGGGTACCGCGACAAGACAAAAAGCCCCACATCCGCAAGGGACGTGGGACCGCGGTGCCACCCTCATTCGCCGGGGAGTCGCCCGACGCTCTTTTAGTACGGAGATTCGCGCCGCAGCGGGTCACGCAACCTCGATACCTGCCTCCTGATAACGGCGAGGCACGCCCGGCGCCACCTACCGCCGCAAAAAGCGGGTTCAGTGCGCGACTCGGAAGTCCATTCGGCATCCTGTGCGCATCGGCTCACACCATTCGCCGACTCTCTGCAACACACCCGGCATGCGTACTCGTCTTCGTCAATGTCGATCTGTTGGAATTTGCTTCATGATACACAGGCGCACCCTATATGTCAATGAAATCCCTCCGCGAAATTCCTCCTCGATCCGCGTCCGTATCGCGCCGTCAGTCCACCGTATCGTTCTGGTTTTTCCTTTTGGCTACGAGGCGATCGCCTTGCTTGTTCATCGTCCAATGCTCCCCAAAACCCGGCAGCGCTTCCCGCAGGGGTTGTACCCGAGTGTCGAATGTCGCGACGACCTGACCCAACAGTTCGCAGAGAAGACCCACAGATGAGGACCCTGCACGAACATTGCTTCAGCCCTGATGTCCACAAGAAGGAGGTGGACCGCCGATCTCTTGCGCACGGGTTGCCGCTCTCCAGCTGTATTGCGCATCGAGAATATGGACCTACAAAAATAGATTCCCGAAGGGCACCGGCGCAGCGCTTTTCGGCTCCAAGCTCACGAGATGTTATTTTTCAGCTTGTACTGCTGCACAGCCTGCGCCGCGATCTGGTTGTACCTCTGCTGCGCGCTCGAAAGCGAGATACCGCCCGTCACGTACTCCTGAAACAGAGACGAGGTCTGCGTCGCGGCCTGCGGCGTCAGGTTCTCAAACAGATTGAGCGCGTAGAACGGTTTGTTGAAATCCTTCACGATGCTGGCGTCGGCGGGAGTAGGCTTGGCCCCTTTGAACGTGGGAATGAAGCTGCCCAATTCATCGCAGATCCTGCCGTCCCACTGGGGCGTGCCGATGAACTGCAGCCACGCGATGACCGCCTTCTGCTTGGCCGGCGTCATAGAATGGTCCGCCTGATGCGTGGGAACAGCATATTGAAAGGCGGCATTCGGACCGCCCACGTCCTGCGACGTGACGAGGCCGGTCGCGTACTTCGACGTGCCCGCCAGGTTGTCGATATTGAACGAGCCGACGGGGAACTGCTGCTTCTTCGGCAGGGCGTGGATGATCGGCGGCAGCCACGAACCGTCGTACACCATGGCGACCTTCTGCGTCGGAAAAGTATTTTCCGCACTCGGAGCAGACGGATTCGTGTTATTGGTCGGCACCTCCAGTACGGACTTGTCCCACAGGCTCAGCAGGTTCTTGACGGCCGGCCACCAGGCGGTCAGCGCCGGGTTTTTCGCGGGATTGAGCACACCCTGCTCGTACCCCTTGATCTGATCCAGGGAACTGACAACCCCGACGCTGTGGTCGATGGCCAGCAGTTTGTTCAATTTCGTCTGCCCGACCGCATTCGTGTTGAAGATCCGGTTCCACCAACTGTACAGAAAGATGGAATCAATCGCGCCGGGGTCGATCCCGTGCGCCTTCAGGATCCGGGAGTCCCGGATCAACTGCGCCCACGTCTTCGGCGGGCCGGTGATCCCCGCCTTCTTAAACAGGTTGATGTTGTAGTAGAACGCCGTGGCCACCCAGTCGCCGTCCAGAACATACTGAGCGTTGCCCGGCGCCCTGGTGATCTCCAGGATCCGCGGGTTCATGATGGACGACCACTTTTTGTTTCCCGGGATGAACGGGTTGGGCCTGGCGAAATATGGGGCCAGGTTCGTAAAGACCCCTTTCGGCAGGGTGGAATTGGTCGCCGCGCTCTCCACAAAGGTGACGTCCGGCAGGAGACCCGCGGCCGCCTCCGTCTCGTACCACTGGGTGCTGCCGTAGGTGTTGCTGTTGACGAACTTGATGTGGATGCCGGGATACAGTTTCTCAAACGCCTGCGCGGCCGCCGCGAACGCATGCAGCTTGGGGCCGCCCGGCGCGAGGTACACACCCTTGACGGCCGGCGTGTACGACTGCGCAAACATCGTGATGGTGCCTTTGTAAGACAAGTGCGGCATGGCGGACCTGCCGGTGCTGGCCAGCGCCGGAACCGCTGTCGACAGGCCGCCGAGTGCGACGGCGGCGGCGCCGATGGCCGCCCACATTCTCTTGTTCATTCTGTTGCATCCCCCTTGTATTAAAATCTGCGCTGTGAGTCCTGTCCGCGTGCCGTGCGTATCGTTTGTGCTGCGCATCCCCCCTCTGTCGCTCGAATGGCGGCCGCGGCGCGTTTCCCGCCTGCGCACCGCGTCACATCTTCATCGCGCCGCTCGTCAGGCCCGCCACGAAGTAGCGCATCAGAAACAGGAAGAGCGCCGCGATGGGGATCGACGCCACCGTGAACGCCGCCAGTTGCATATTCCCCGCGTTCAGGCTCGGCGCGTCCTGCGGCGGCTGAAAGTTGACCACGGCCACCGCCACTGTCGCGTGCGACGGATCCAGGATCAGCGACGGCAGCACATAGTCCCCCCAGATCCCGTTGATGTTGAGCAGCGCGATCGTCACCATCACCGGCAGGCTCAGCGGGATCACCAGCCGCGCGAACATCTGCAGATCGTTCGCCCCGTCGATGCGCGCCGCCTCAAACAGATCGCCGGGAATGGCCGCGATGAACGTCCGGAACACGAAGATGGCGAACGCCTGGCTACCGGCGATGTACGGCAGGATCAGCCCCCACGGGGTGTTGAGCAGCCCCATGTTCTTGATCTCGAGAAACAGTGGGATCAGCACAAGAAACCCCGGCACCAGCAGCAGCGCGAACACCGCGTTGAAGAGAAACTTCTTGAGCGGAAACTCCAGGCGGGCGAACGCGTATGCGCTGAGCATGGCGAAGATCACGATGCCCGCGACGCTGAACGCCACGATGTAGACGCTGCGGAAAAAATCGGGGGCTATCGCCTGCCATGCCAGGACGAAGTTCGATCCGAACGGCTGGCTGAAGGCGATCGCAAAGGGATTCGCTGCGGTCTGCAGCCCGTTTTTGAACGCATTGGTCAGCATGAAGACGATGGGATACACAGAGATCAGGACGTAGATCACAAGCACTGTATTCAGACCCACACTCGGTCGTTTCGCGGTCACATCCAGTCCCCCTTATTGTTGTTCGACGCGGAAATACTTCATGCTCACGATGGACAGTCCCATGACGACGATAAAGATGAGAAACGCGATCGCCATGCCGTAACCGTACTCGTCGTACTGGATGGCTGTTTGGTACATGTACAGCACCGGCGTCGTGGTCGAGGTGCCGGGTCCACCGCCGGTCATCAGCAGCGGCGTCAGCAGATCCTGCGAGATTCCCACGATGGAGAGGATGAGCAGCAGTCGGACCTGCGCCAGCACCATGGGAATTTCGATGGACAGGACCCGCCGGAGCGAGGCGGCGCCGTCGACGGCGGCGGCGTCGAAGATCTCGGTGGGGATGGCCTGGAGACCGGCGTAGTAGATGAGGAGATTGAACGGGATCACCCACGGGAAACCTTTCAGGATCACGGCCCAGAGAGCGGTGCGGGGGTTGGCGATCCAGTCGTGGCGCAGGGCGCCCAGGCCGACGGCGCCGAGCAGGGTGTTCAGGACGCCGCTGTGGCCGTAGAACTCCTGCCAGATGAGGATGGAGACGATGGCCGGCAGGATCATCGTCAGGACGAACAGGGAGCGGTAGAGGTACTGCATGCGCAGGCTTTTGAGGTGGAAGATGAGGACGGCGGCAAGGAAGGAGGGCACGAGGGCGAGCGGGATGCCGATAGCGGACCAGATCAGGACATGGCCCACTGAGGAAATAAAAGTGGGATCGGCGAACAGTTGCCGGAAGTTGTTAAACCCGACCCACTGGGGCGGGTTGAAGCCGTCCCACATGGTGAAGGCGCCGGTGAGGGCGCGAAAGGCGGGATAGTAGCTGAAGCTGGCAATGAAGGCGAAGGTGGGGAGCAGGAAGAGATAGGCGATGATGGCCTGGGTCGTCCTGCGCTTGCGTCGCGTAGTCGACTTATTCACAACGTCTGCTTCCGTGCTCACCGACGTGATAGCCATACTTGCCCTCCTCGCATGAATCCTTTTTGACAGCCAGTAAGGACTCTGCTGCCGATTGTCTTAGACTTCTCCATTGGACAACAAGAGGCGGCAATTCAAGTATTCGTGTGCCAGGCGGCGTTGACCAATGTCTGCCAATTCCGCTTCCCATCGCCTCACTCATAATTCGGATACGGCACGTGATCCTTCTTGAAGAGTGTTTTAAGGTCATTCGCCATCTTAATTTATAGAACCCATCCCCGAGATCAGAAACTTGACAAAGAATCTGCAAGTCTGCTTCTCGTGGTTTCCCCTTCCACGAGCCCTGATCTCTTTAGGATTGAATTCCCCTCCAATTCCTCGTTCTGAATAAGTTTCCACAGCATCTCCGCAGCCGCACGGCCCGTCCACTCAGCGTCCCGGTCGATCCTCGTGTATACGGGTCTAATGTTCCCATACGAGGCTCGATCCCCAAAAGCAATCAGGGACATATCCCGTGGAACCTCCAGTCCGTTCTCTCTCACAAGCGCATTGAGCGCCGCGATCGCCGTGACCTCATTGGAGATGACCAGCCCGTCAAGTTCCCTGCCGCGGCAGTAGTTGGCTAAAAATTTGTAGCTCTCGTCCGCTCCCATGGGTGCATATACAATCGTTTCGTCGTGCGGATCAAGCCCGGCCGCCGAGAGAGCGTTCAGAAATCCCGCCACTCTTTGTCGATTATGCAGCAGCAGCTTGCCGCGAACCGGATTGACAATCAGGCGAATATTTCGATGGCCACTCCTTATGAGATAATCCGCAGCCAGGAATCCTCCCTCATAATCGTCAAATTCAATGAAATGACATGTGCCGCCAATCTCCGGATTCCCTATGGATACATATGGCAGTCCGTTGTGATCCAACATCCTGTACAGATCCCTGTTCCCTGTGGATCCGTTGATGATGAGTCCATCGATGGCCCGTCCTTTGATCACCTCCGTATACGCCTTAATGTCAAAACCAGCCGCGGTAATCAGAAGAATATTAACCCCGTATTTTGAAGCAAACGAACTGATGCCCTTGATTGCGATAGAAAAATATGGATTGACAGTCACTTCACTGATTTCCTGCTCGGAGTACACGACTCCGATGATCCCATTGAAGCCTTTGGCCAGGCTCTGAGCACTCTTGTTGGGGATAAAGTCAAGCTGCTCGACGGCGTTCAGCACTTTTGCCTTCGTTTTTAAGGAAACGCCTGACGTCCTGTTGAGAACGCGCGAAACTGTCGATTTATTGACGTTCGCCAGTCTAGCAACGTCGTTTATCGTCACTTTCGGCGCGATGGCTGTCACATACCTTCCTTAAACATTCATTGCAATCGGTTGCAAAAAACATTGAATTCATATTACTGCAAAAGTCGCATTTTTGCAACCGGTTTCATTGGCGGGCTAATTGCGTTGCTGTCTTCCGTGGACGATTATCGTTCCTCCCCGTTTGAGAACCCCCTTTCAAGGAACCGCCGTTTGAAGGCGCGAAAATAGCGGTCTTCCGACACTTTGGCGTTATAAATCAGGCGTTGGCATCCGATCCAGCGCAAGAGGATTTGTTCCTGTTCCTTTGTCGGGTAGAGGCGAAACTGGTATCCGTTCATCATGATTCTATGATACACTCCCCACCATGAATGGACAATATTTCCATCTCTCATCGCATGGGGTGTTTACGATTCGTCTCCATGCCGTGTTCCTGACCCAGTATCGGCGCAAGGCCATCACGCCTTTGCTGTTGGCGGACCTTCGAGAGATCTTCGCAGAGATTTTGTTGGGCGGGCGCTGCTCGCTCCTGGAGTTTGGCGGCGAGGCGGATCACGTGCATCTGCTGGCGGACATCCATCCGGCCTTGCAAATCTCCGGGCTGATCAACAACCTGAAGACGGCCAGTTCCCGGCGTATCCGCGCCAAGCACGCGGATCATCTGCGACGATTCTACTGGAAGCCATTTTTCGGCATCAAGCCTACTACGTTGGCAGTGTCGGGCACGCCAGTCTGGAGACGGTGAAGCAGTACGTGGAATCCCAGGGGTTAAGCACGCCCAGAACAAAGACAAGGACCAAAAGATAGCCCGCGCATTCCCCCTTCTGGCGCTTCGCGCCGAGGAAGGGGAATGCGCGGGAAGTTCTGCCCACTTTTTGAACAACCTCTATTTAGGTAGACTGAAGATCAATCTTTTTTTACTCCCTTTCTATCCTATTGGAGATACTGACCAGGTTCCTGCAACTCGACCAATCCACTCTCCCGCAGGAACTGTTTAACCAGATAATTGTGGCCTGATCCATAGATCACGAGAACGCGATCGTGCGCCTCAGTTGCCAGCCCTGCGACATTTGAATAGATGATCAGATTTCGCCGATACCACCATCGCAGCCAGAAGGTACCTATATAGTCTGGGAATGCTCCAAGGCGTGCCCGATAGCGAATATAGTACTGATGATCAAGGATGTTCAGTTCCTCTTGATTATGGGTACGCATCATTTCCAGGATGGTTCCCGGCGTCATGTATTTTTTGATCCGCACTCCGAATTCCTCTGCCTCCTTCACGAGATCAGGATATTGCTTTTCGGCTATTTCAATACCGCGTTCCAAAAACTCCTTTTCAGACTCTTCCATCTGCATCCAATCTGTCGCGTACACTTTCTCGTGTCGAAGGCCGCGGGCGACCCGGAATCCCAGTTGGTGCACCTCATTGCACGTGAGTTCGAAGTCGCCTTCGAGAAACTTCCGGTAGTCTGAGTTCAGGGCTTCGTCGCGCTCTACAACCACTTCCACCGCCACCTTGGTGGGGCGAAATGCCTTGAGACGCTTCACCACTTCTTGGATCTCCATCTGTCGTCCGGGCGTCAGAATGTCATCCAGGAAGCGAAAGTGAAAGACGCCGAGCATCATAACGACCGGCTTCATACGCATATTCCTCCTCTTGTCCATGGTGACATTTTCACTGACGAATTACATAGTGACAACATCTCTGGCGCTTGACATGAAAATATCTCTGCAGAATAGCCGCTGGAGCACAACCAAACCGATGTTCACCGCAACGAAGCCAAATACCTCTCCGACTGTCCCCTCGTCCTCAACCACACGATTTGTTTCCCCTGGCGGCCCGCTTTCTCCAGGCGTTGCAGGATCCCGCCCCGCTCCCGCTCCCGGAAACGCCAGATGAAATACAGAAATTCGCGATCGACCCTCTCCGGACACCCCTCGCCCATGTCCGGCCGCGTCCGTCCACGGTAATGGAGCGCTCTTTTCACAGCCCCCCACAGGCAGACACGGCGGGGAAAGTCAAAAAATATCACCGTGTCGGCGGCCTGAATCCGGATATCCATGGTGGCCCCGTAATTGCCGTCCATGATCCAGCGTTCCTGCTGCACGAGCCGTTGCAGCAGCGCGATCCACTCTGGCCGGGGCGTTTCAATCCAACCCGGCTTCCAGTAGAGATGGTCCAGATGGAACACCTCCATGGCGGTCATCTCGCCCAGCCGGCGGGCGAAAGTAGACTTTCCGGCTCCCGGCGAACCGATGATGGCCACCCTGTTCAAGTTCGCAACCCTCCGTCGGCTGACCCATCCAAGACGACAGTCTTGCCGGCAAACGAAATGCCAAGCATCCGTTCCAGGCCCCGGTATCCTTCAACGGTCACTCTCACGGCCCGTCCACCGGCGATCCGCTCCATCCACCGGAGCTCAAACATCCGGTCTGCCATCGCCGCACCGAGGGCTCCCGCCACATGGTGCCGCCGCTCGCTCCAATCCAGGCATTGACGGGCAAAGTGGCGGCGCCCTCTCCGGATGCGGTCAAGATCCATCCCGAAGTCTCCCAACCAGGCCGCACCCTCGGCCGTCACAACGAAATCCCTTCCCACTTCGTTCAGCAGATCGAGCGTCCGCAAGCGATCCGCGAGCACCACCCCAACCTCTCCGGCGATGTGGTCGTAGCACATCCGGGCGAACCGGAGCGTCCTCAACTGGTCCGATTCGCGAAGAGAGCGGACCGGTTGGGGCTGTGCGATCGCACTCAGCGTCTCCAGGGCCTGCCCCACCTCCGGACTGGCCAGTCGATAATATCGGTGGCGCCCGAGCGATTCATGAATCAGCAACCCTCCCTCAACCATTCTGGCCAAATGTGCACTTGCCGTCTGCGGAGTGACGCGCGCTGCGCGCGCCAACTCTCCGGCGGGCAGCGCGATGCCGCCAAGAAGCTGCAACAGCATGGCCGCCCGGGACGGATCGCCGACAAGAGCGGCCACTTCGGCAATCTTGGGCGTCGCGTTTATGGGGACCACCTCCGGACGAAGATCTTGATTTCCCCGTTCTTCCTATCACACTTCGATGATAAGCGAATGTTTTCTACATTACAATGGCTGACAGACGGCAGAAATGTTTGCATGGGAGGCAAAACGCTATGACGAGGCATACCGGGGAAACAACCGACACTGTCCATCTGAAGATCCTGTACTTCGGAACACCCGTGGTCCTGCTCACCACACTGAATGAGGATGGATCGAGCAATATCACGCCGCTGTCCTCGGCATGGGCTCTTGGCAACCGCATCGTTCTGGGGCTCGGCGAGGGCGCGCACGGATTGGCGAATCTGAGACGGCAGGCCGAGTGTGTCGTCAATGTCCCGAACTCCGAACTGTGGCGCAATGTCGAAGCACTGGCCCCTCTGACCGGAGCCGATCCGGTCCCCGACCATAAAAAGGCTGTGTTTCGCCACGAGAAGGACAAATTCGGGGCATCCGGCCTGCGGGCGGTTCGTTCGCAACTTGTCCGGCCTGACAGAATCGCCGAGTGCCCGCTGCAAATCGAATCGCGGGTCGTGAATCTTCACCTGACCGGCGAAGGAATGCGGTTTGCGATCGTGGAGGTGGAGGCGGTGACGGTCCACGCGCACGACGGTATCATGATCGACCGCTCACACGTCGATACGACAAAGTGGCGTCCGCTGATCTACAGTTTCCGCCACTATTTTGATCTCGGAGACGATCTGGGAAAGACCTTCCGGGCTGAGGTCTGACACCCGACCGGTTTTTCGCCGAAATGAAACTGTCATGCACAATCGATCATGCACCCACATGGAGCGCATGCCGCACAAACGAATGTGCAGACCGCCACATTCGTTTACCCCGACAATATAATTTCGGCCACTACAGCTCCCGTTTCATCCGGATCATGTCCCGGCATTGCACGCCATGCTCGGAAATGGGCCGATCGTAATGGCGCACAAAGAAATCCACATCCACTCCGACCAGGCGAAAGCCGCATTTCTGGTACAAAAGAAGCTGGACAACGCCCGAGTTGCCCGTCCCAAGTTCGATGGTGCGGGCCCCGGTCTCCCGGGCGGCCGTGACGGCGTGCAGCACCAGGCGCTTCCCGATCCCCTCTCCCTGGAGATCGCCGCGAACCGCCACATTGACCAGTTCCATCGTCTCCGGCCTGGTTTCCAGCAGCACGTAGACGCCGACCACTTCGTCCGCCAACTCCGCAACCCGGCACGTTCCCCGCTCGATATAGCTCATGACCAATTGCTCGGACGGATCCGCCAGGAGCAACAACTCCATCGGCGGACGCTCGCCTTCCCGCAGGGGACGGATCTGCACTTGCGCCGACGCCTGCACCGCCCCTTGCGCCGACGCCGGCTCCTGATTAGTCGCCGATCGGTCGCGCATGGCCGGCGGCTCCAACCGCGCGTCTGGCTCCGGTCGATCCCGCCGTTTCCCGATCACTTCACTTCCGAGGTACTGCGGCACGATCTCCTTTTCCACCACGCTGTTCTCACCCATTCCCAACCGGTACGCCCGGGCGGCCGGGCGAGAACTGACCACAGCCTTCAGAACCGTGCCGACAAAGTGCAACGCCACCCCATCATCCGCCGCCAGACCGGGCACGATCCTGTTTTCCGCGAGCAGGCGATGGAACGTCGGGCGCCGCTGCGCCTCCCCGTCGTAATGCGGGCAGTTGCTTCCCGGCAGCAATCCCAGGCAGGGGATGCGATCCAGCTTTACTCCGTACGAGTCCGTCACACCTTCTTCAAACCAGCAGATGGAACCCGCACTCACTCCGGATAGGACGATCCCGGACTCCCACGCGGTTTTCAAGACGCGATCAAGTCCCCATTCCCGCCACAGGGCAAGCAGATTCTTGGTGTTGCCCCCGCCCACATAGATGATGTCTTTCTCCAGGATGAACGATTGAAGATCGCTTGTGGGCGGACGGTACAGGGAGAGATGGGAAGGTTCACAGTCATATTGCCGGAACACTGTGTAGAAGCGGTCGATATAGCCCTCTGCATCTCCGCGCGCAGTCGGGATCAAGCACACCTTGGGCCGGTCGCTTCCAGCCTGGTCCAGGATGTACCGGTCGAGCAATGGATTCTCAGGTTCTGCGGAAAAGCCGCCGCCGCCCATGGCGATGATTTGACGCATGCGGATCATCCCCTCCATACGAATGGCGCCCGGCCGGCAACTCATGCCCACGGGCGCCATGATAATCATACTCCACTCCAGCCGACCGGCGCGATCAGCCGAATTTGTAGGTGATGCCGTAGCCGCCTGTCGGGTACACCCACTTGATGTTGTAGTCCGGGCAAGCAATGCGGCATGTGCCGCACTCGATGCAATTCTCAAACGCCACGCTCGTCATCTTCTCGTCGCCGTGCCACAGGTAGACATCCGCCGGACAGAAGAAGTTGCACTCCTTCGTCTCGCAGTGTGCGCACACATCCTGATCCTCGATGATCAGGTGCGACTTGTCGTCCGCTTTGTACCGGATGCTGTACAGCCGTTCCTCGATTCCCGCGCTCATCCGTTCATCGCTCCCCATCCTCTGAGTCCCAACCGGAGAAGGTCGAGCCGTCCGCCCGAGGCGTCGCGCAACTGCCGCAGGACCTGCCTTTGCTTATCCTTTTTCGGCGTGCCGTCCACCAATAGCATCTTGTACGCCGCATCGTTCAACGCCTGCGGCAGGCGGTCGAACATCAGACCGGAATCCACGTCGCGAAGCAGGTGATGCAACCCGCGGTATTTACGCAGATCGCGGAAAATCAACGAGGACCGCACAGCCTGTTCATAGCCGCGCAACACCCCGGCGCTGTAATTGTCCTGTCCATGCGCGGCGATGGCGGTTTCGCCCGCCAGTCTGCCCGACAGCATGGCGAGGTTCGTCCCTTCCCGATGCACGACGTTCACCATCTGGGCCGCGTCGCCGCAGATCATCCAGCCATCCCCCGCCAGAGGGGGCATCGAGTGGAATCCGCCCTCCGGGATCAGGTGGCCCGAGTACTCCTTCGGCTCTCCGCCCTGGATCAGCCGCCGGATCATCGGATGCTGCTTGATTTCATCGAGAATTTCGTACGGTTTGACCCGCTGCTTTTTCAGGTCGTCAACCATCACGCCGACGCCGAGCGACAGCGTCTCCTGGTTGGTGTACAAGAATCCGAGACCCGCCATGCCCCGCGTCTCGCCGACAAATTCGATCGTGCAGCCCTCGTCGCCCTCAAGATTGAAGCGATCCTGGATCTTTTCCTTCGGCAGTTCGATCACTTCTTTCACCGCAAGCGACACCTGGTCCGGCAGCCATTCCTTGTGCACGCCGAGCGCCTTGCCGAGCAGAGAATTGATGCCGTCGGCAATCACCACCACGCCCGCGCGCAGGTCCCCATCGTCGCGATCCGTCCGGACGCCGACCACACGGCCCCCCTCGCGCAGGAGATCCGTGACGACCGTCTCGTAGATCGGAACGGCGCCCACCTTCTCCGCCTTGCCCGCGTACCACTGGTCGAACTTCACGCGCAGTCCCGTCCAGCAGTTGGGCGGATCCTTGTAGCGCTCATTGCGGTGCCCGAACGTCACCACGCTGTCCTTGCCGAGCACCCACATGCGCTGCTCGACAATCGTGCGTTCCAGCGGAGCTTCCTTCCAGAATTCCGGAATGATGTCCTCCATCTGCCTGCGATACAACACTCCGCCAAATATATTCTTCGCGCCGGGAAACTCGCCGCGCTCAATCAGCGCGACCTTAAGGCCGCCCTGGGCCGCCGTGTAGGCGGCCGATATGCCCGCTGGCCCTGCGCCCACCACAATTACGTCAAAGTACGCATCCGCCAACGCATCTCATCTCCGTTCGCCGGCCAGTGTCAAATCTGCGCCGGGGGACTCCGCTTTGCTCCCGGTCTGCCTGTGCTCGCGAACCGCCCTGCTGAGCGCGGGAACCACTTCAAAAAGGTCGCCCACGATGCCATAGTTCGCGATCTTGAAGATGGGCGCCTGCGGGTCGCGGTTGATCGCCACGATGTAATCCGCATTCTGCATCCCCACAACGTGCTGGACAGCGCCCGAGATACCGGCCGCAATGTACAGCTTGGGCCTGACCGTCGTGCCCGTCTGCCCCACCTGATGGCTGTGACTGATCCAGCCCAGGTCGACAGCGGCGCGCGAAGCTCCGACCACTCCGCCGAGCGCGGCGGCCAATTCCTGCAGCACGGAAAATCCCGCGGGTCCGCCCATGCCGCGCCCGCCCGCCACGATGACCTCGGCGTCCTCCAAGTTCACGCCGTCGCGCGAAGAGATGAATTCGAGAACCTCCGTCGCGATCTGTTCTGCATCCACCTGCGGCGCGACCGGGATGATCTCCCCGCTGCGCGTTGTGTCGCGCGGAAGCGCCTGAAACACCCCCGCCCGCACGGTGGCCATCTGCGGCTTGAACTGCTTGCACAGGATCGTCGCCAGCATCTTCTCGGAAAATGCGGGGCGACTCGCTTGCAGCAGACGCTCTTCATCCACATCCAACTGCGTCGAGTCCGCCGTGAGTCCCGTCGGAAGATGGGTCGCGATTGCTCCCGCCAGATCCCGCCCCGTATTCGTGGCGCCCATCAGGACAATCTCCGGTTTGTACTCCCTGATCACGTGCAGGCACACCCGGCTGTATGGCCGCGTGCGATACATCTGCAGTTCGGGCGAATCGCAGACATAGACCCGGTCGGCGCCATAGTACACCGCCTCCTGAGCGAGTTCCTGCACATCATGTCCGATCACCAAGGCCTGCAGCGGAGCCTGCAACGTATCGGCCAGGCGGCGTGACTCCCCAAGCAACTGCCAGGAGACTTTCTTTGCAACGCCGTCCCTCTGTTCGACAAGCACCATCACGCCCCGGTACTGCGACCAATCCGCCCCACCTTCCGGCTGCAATCCGATCATCGGTTTCCTGCGCTGTCGCGCTGTATCGTCTGCCATAAGCGCCTCCTGAGTGTATGCGCTGTCATTTGCCGATCGTTCCCCATCGCGTCCATTCACATAGCCAAATCATCCGCCGCCCAGGCACTCACCCATGAATGCGGCGTTTTGTGCACACTTTCACTTTCCAGCACCCATGCGCTTGTGCACAGTTTCACTTACAGGACGTTCCCACTGGGTATTCTGAGCGGATATTCACGCACGCTCATCCGCTTTGCCGCCATCGCGGTCCGCGACAAGATTGCAATCTGTTTCACAATCTTGAACGCACCACTCCAGTCTCTTTGTTGCGCGGTCGCTCCGCCCCGGCCGCTTCACCAACGCCGTGGCACGAGACAACTCACGCCCAGCCCAACCGTGCGGGCAGGTCCGTCTGATACAGTGAAGCGACCAGTTGCGCCGCCGCTCCGTCCGCTCCGCCATCCAGCGGAATCATCGTGGTCTGAACCTGCTTCGGCTCCGGAACCCACGTTTTGGACACGATCGTCGGCGATCCGCGCAGGCCGATCTTCGAGCGGTCGATGTCCGGAAAATCGTTTGTCGTCCAGACGATCGGCTTGTATTCCGCCGCCCGCAACAATCCGGGAAGGCTCGCACGACGCGGCTTATTGAGCTCCGCAAGAGCCGTGACGAGAACCGGCATGGATGTCCGCACGCGCTCCACGCCGTCTTCCAGATGGCGTTTGACCGTGATCGTCCGCGCCTTTTCATCGATCGACTCAAAATCTTCAACATAGGTCAACTGATCCATGTCGAGCCGGCACGCGACGCCCGGTCCCACCTGGCCCGTGTCGCCGTCCAGCGTCTGCTTCCCGCAGAACACGAGATCCACCGGACCCCACTCATCCTCCGCCTTGCGGATGGCCAGCGCGAGCACGTACGATGTGGCGAGCGTATCGGCTCCGGCAAACGCCCGGTCGCTCACGAGCACCCCTTCGTCCGCACCCATCGCGATGCACTGCTTGATCGCCTTGTCGGCGGACGGCGGCCCCATCGACAGGACGGTCACGCGCGCTCCGCGCTCATCCTTGATGCGCAGCGCCTCCTCAACCCCGTGCAGGTCAAAATGATTGACAATGGCGGGAACACCCTGCCTGATGAGCGTGTTCGTCTTCGGATCGATGCGGATCTCCCTGCTGTCCGGCACCTGCTTGATGCATGTAACAATATGCAGCACAAACTCCCTCCTCTCCTGCTTCTGGGGATCCCCGTGAACATTATAACACTCCGCTCCCCTTTGCGGTGATGAAATCCATCCGGTTGAAATCCATCCGGTTGATCACGACTTCCCCGGAGAAACGCGCGGCGCTTTTCTGCCGGAAGCCATCGGGTAATAGCTCTGGGCCGGCTCCACAAGATGCGTGCGCAAAAAGTCGGATGTGTTGCCGAAAAACTGATTGGTGATCATGGCGTTGACCGATACCGCACCCGCGTCGGCCCACGTCGGGTCGATGGGCATCCAGCCGGACCCTGTCCAAACCTGGATCCACGCATGCGAATCCAGTGGATTGCTGTCCGAGGCAGGCAATGTCGTCCAGGACGGATTGGCGTAGCCGCCGAGCAGTTGAGTGGGCAATCCGACGGACTGCAGCAGCGATTCCGCCAAGGTCGCGTAATCCTGGCAGACGCCGCTTCCCGCGTTCCAGGCGGCCAGGTTCGACTGGTATTTGTAATGGGGCAGCGAGCCGTTTGCGCCGGTTTGAATCTCGTTGGAATTGTAGAGCAACACCTCACTGGCATAATTGCTGATCGCCTGAATGGCCGTCTGCAGTGAAGGCGAATTTTCCAGCAGAACGGCCGCCGTGCTCGCAAACCGGGGACTCATGTTGTAGTCGCCCTGCGAAGAGGGCAGCAGGGAGCGCGCCAGCACCCCGGGCGGCGTTCCGGAAACGTTGACATCGTAGGAACTCGACGGCACCGGGAGAGAAAAAGAACCGTTCGCGCTTGTGTCGGCGATACGCGTCAATGTCTGCAGGTAATTGGGGAACAATACAACCTGCACCGGTCCGGAAAACGGAGATCGCAACAGGCCGCTGAAATGTCCGTTCACGACCGGCAGGCGGAAATCCCACACCGTTTGGCCCTGGCCATTTTGCGGCAGCAGGAGCGCTGTGACGCTCGTGATGTTCAGCGTCGTCGATCCGGATACGGGCAACCAGTCCCCCACGGCCTGCGTGGGAGAATAGGTGATCCCGGACTGCGTCTGCGCGGGCGCGGACGACACTCCGGCGGGCAGCGGCAGCACGCCCGTCAATGCGGCGGGCACGGAAAACGGCGACGCGGTCAACTGGTTGAACCCGACGGTGATGACAAGCGGTTCGCTGTATTTTCCGGCATATTCGGCCTGCACCGTATAGATGCCCGGTTGGGTCGCGGAAAAATCCGCTTTGGCCGTCTGGTTTCTGCCGCTCGTCCAGATTGCGCGACCGGGCGTGACCGTCGCGTCGGGACTGTTGACAAACCATTTCGTTCCAGCGGTCGACACGCTCGCTGTGTTGCGAAATGCGAACAGGTACAGCGATTGACCCGGCGCGGCCGCCAGCAGCGGCGTACCCGCGGTGTCTGTCGCCGGATTGTTCGACTGGACGGACACATAAAAATCGGAACTGGCCCGCCGCCACCACGCCTGATCGTTTGTCGCCGCGTTTTGCAGGGAAATCTGCGGCACCGTCTGTCCGTCAATCGTGAGCTGGCCGTTTTTTTGAACGATGGACGGCGACGCAATGGCGGTCGGCGTCCAGGATGCGGACGAGCCGCCTGACGATGCCGCCGTTTTGCCGGACGATGCGGATCCCGTCGTTGTGGACGATGAACCAGGACCGCCGGACGATGAACCTGATGTAGTTGCGCCGCCCTGCGCACCTGTCCCTGTCGTTGTAGATGATGAGCCAGGGCCGCCGGACGATGCGGACCCTGTCGTTGTGGATGATGAAGGGCCGCCGGACGATGCGGACCCGGCCGTTCCCGCGCTTGCGGACGCACCGCCTGCCGCCAGTCCCTGTTCGACCAGATCCCATACACGCCCATCCCACGACGAGTGGATGTTCACCGTCTTCAGCACCCGGCTGACGTACCAGATGGGCATGAAGGTGGTTTTCACGCCGGATGCGGGATCGCGCCGAATCAACGCCGGAATGTTTTCGACGCGCACTCCGCCGAGGTAGATTCCGGCGAGCCTGCTGGCCTGCACCGGCGGAGATTCAGTTTTTAGCGCCACGCGCCACTGCATATGCGCCCCGTTCCACGAATTCTGGACGCCCAGGTGGCGCAGCGCCGATATCACGTACCAGATGGGCATGTAGGTTGTATCGCCATACACAAAGCTGTAAGGAGAATAAAGAGTCTGTCCGTCGATGCTGATCTCGCGCTTTTGCATGATGGACGGACCGGTTTTATGCACAGTCGCCGCATACGCGTCGCGCGCAAGAGGAATGCCCGTACCGGCGAACGCCAATAGGACGGCGGCGCATCCGGCGGCATACCTGTATGTTTTCATGGCGCCTCCTGTACCGGCATTTACTTCCACGTCAAAGAATCAACCATGAGATGTTGTTCAAAAAGTAGGCGGAACTCCTCGGCACATTGCACTGCGCGCATCTTACCTGCCCACCTTTTGAACAGGCTCCATGAATCTATCATACGCTTGATTCCAGAAGAGGCCAAGCCACACAAAGCGGAAATTCATCATAAACAATCCATCCGCAAGCCGTTCGCGCGGGGCAGGCACGGCGTCAGACGACCCTGCCGCCGCGATGGATATAGGTCTTGGCGAGCGTGGCAAAGGGATGGTACACCGCCATCGCCAATCCCACCCAGGCAACGGCCGCCAGCGCTGTCTTGGCGTCGGCGAAAAGCAGGAGAACGCCGACAAGAAAGTACTGTTCGCCGATCGTGAAACCACGAAATGGAATGTACTGCCGCGCCGCCCGCAACCACCGCAGGACATTCCCGGCGCCGGAGCCCGCAGGAGCTCCCGTGAACGCGAGCGGCAGATCAGCCGGCGCTTCCGTCTTCAGACGACCGCGCTGCTGTTCATAGTATTCCAGGAGATAGACGACGAAAAGCGCTATCAGCGCGAGCTTCCACACGCCGTCCATGTCAAAATGCCATCTTGCGTAGCCGGCAGCGAGGGAAAAGACGATCAGAAACTCTTTGACGCGGTCTGTCGTCTGATCCAGCCAAGCGCCAAAAGGCGTGAACAACTTTTTATAGCGCGCCAGTTGCCCGTCCGCGCAATCCAGCACAAACGACGCCTGGTGAAAGACGAGCCCGAGGAGGATGGCCGCCCGCGTTCCGTCCGCGAAACACACCGCCGCGGCCAGCAACAACGCAAATGACATCAGCGTGACCTGGTTGGGCGTGATCCCCGTCTTGCGGATCAGGTAGACAAAGCGCAGCGAAAACCAGTAATAAAAATAATTCGTCCAGATATCGACCGGCCGTTTGGCCGCCCGGTCAATCTCCGCAAAGTCGGTCATCGGTCCGCCACTCCCCCATGGCCTTACAGTCGCGCGCCCACATGCTGCACCGCAAATTCATAATCCTCGATGAAGTCCACCTCAATGCACGGAATGCCCGTGATGTCCACGAGCGTGATCGCGACTTCTCCAGCCATCGCATCGAGCGCGCACTCAAAGTACCGCATCTCGTTCCCCGCAACGGCCAGAGCGGCAACTTTCTCCCGGAACGCAGCCGCAAAGGCGCCGGAAAACTTGGCAACGCCCACAAATTCACCGGCACAGGCGGACGGAAGAAGGTGTTTGCCGATGGCGGCGATCCGGTCTCCCACTGTCTGGACCTTGACCTCCTCCTCCCGGCACTGTCTGCGATCGACGGCCAGAAATCCGCCGTCCTGTTGCACGCGCAATCGCTCCAGCAACTCGCGGTGCAAGACGACGTCGGCGTTCAGATAGTAGAAATCCCCCTGCGGAAGCGCCGCCAGCGCATACGCCAGAGAGAACAGCGTGTTGGTCGTTTCATAGTCAATATTTTCTATGAAAGAAAAGTTCAGATGAGACCAGCGCGCCAACACATGTTCCTTGATTTGCTCCCTTCTGTAGCCGACCACGACAGCCACGTTCCGGACGCCGATCGCGTACAATGCGTGCAATTGCCAATCCAGTATGGTGCGCGCGCCCACCTGAAGCAGGCACTTTGGACGCTCCTCCGTGAGCGGGCGCAGTCGCCGCGACATCCCTGCGGCCAGAATCACAGCATGCGGTGCAGGACTCACCCTTCTTCTCCTCCCCGATTCTGGCACCGCCACAATCCATAAGATTCCTCCAAGAATCATAATACACATAGATTCCCTTGTGTCCAGTGGAACTTAATCCTGATAGTCCAATGGCGCAAAAAGGCGATCGCCGCGACACAAAACTGTCACCGTCCTGTCGTGGCTCACGCTGATCGATCCGACGCGCCCGCATCGGGATGAACCGCTTAATCAAGGGGGAAATGCCCGCGTCCCGCACAGTCCGGCACTTGTGTTTGCGCCAGGGCTGTGGCATCGTACAGATGCGGCGACCACGCGGCGCCGCTCATGCACGTCACGGGGTGGGACGCAGGACAGGATGAACGAAAGCCAGACAGCCAGAAGATTCTCCCCATACATACACTTCCGTCGCGAGGAATGGGCGGCGCTTCGTGAGTCGTCCACGCTTGTCCTGTCAGAAACGGAACTCGCCGCACTGCGCGGCCTGAACGAGCCGGTGTCGCTCGTCGAGGTCTCGCAGATCTATCTTCCGCTCGCCCGCCTGCTGCACCTTTACGTGGTGGCGGCGCAGCAACTGTTCGAGGCGACGCACGTATTTCTCGGCACGGCCGCCCACAAAGTGCCCTACATCATCGGCATCGCCGGCAGCGTGGCGGTCGGCAAGAGCACGACGGCGCGCATCATCCAGGCGCTGCTCGCGCGCGGGCCCGGTTCGCCGAAGGTCGATCTGGTGACGACGGACGGTTTCCTGTACCCCAACCGCGTCCTGGAACAGCGCGGCATCATGGATCGC
>JAJZZT010000452.1 GCA_021797415.1 Bacillota bacterium | reverse complement strand
GGCGGAGTCGCGGCGCACGGCGGGCAGACTGCCTCTGCGGGCGCCAGGGGCAAGTCCGGGAACACGGGCGGCTCGCCTTCTGGCGCCGGACACTCCGGGGCATCCGGTTCCGGCACGGCGCAGGCGCGATCTCGCGGCGCCGCTTCAGGCAACGGTTCGGACAACGCTTCAGGCAACAGTTCAGGCAACAGTTCAGGCACCGGTTCAAGCGCTTCAGGCGCGGTTCCGACCGCAAGTGCGGCGTCGGTGGCAAACGCGGTGCAGGCCATATTCGCCGGCATCGGCTCACCCGGCGGGGCGCAAACGGCGGGTAATGGCAAGGGAGCGGGATCATCCGGCGGCCCGGCGGCGACCGTTACAGGATCCGGCGGCGGGACGTCCAACGCAAGCGCCACTGGTATGGCGTCCGGAGGTGAAACATCCGGCGGAACAGCCTCCTCAGGCACAGCGCCGGCACAGGGCGGCACATTGCCAAACGCTACCCGGAACAAATCTCTCAAGCCATCGGAGGCGCAGGTTGTACAGCCTTACGTCGCCCAGTTGGAATCCCTGCGCGCTCAGTACATGGGTTCGCTCGGCGCGTTGTACAGTCAGGCGCGGACCGAATACTCCCAGGGAAAGGGATCGAAACTCACCATTGAGGCCCATTTCCTCCCCCGGCTTGTCTCCCTGGAGAACAGCGCGCAGGACCAGGTGAACAGCGTTTTGTTCACGCTGCGGACCCAATTGGCTGCGCACGGCTATCCCACGACGGAGATGAACACACTGCGCAATGACTTTTACAGTGAAGTCCAGCAGGAGATCGCGACGCTCAAGGGATAATGGACACCAAAAATAAAAAGTGAGTGTCATAGACCCCACGGCAAGGCTGCCGGGGGCTTGTAAAAGCCCGCTATGACCAGCCCGAGCAAACGCTGCGTTGGTTGGGTGTAGACCCGGAAATGCTTCTCCAGTTTCCGGCTCTCTGGGGCAGGCGTTAAAAGTCGGCGGGGGTGTCGGCGGTACGCCTGTTGCATTCAACCCCTTCCAAACTGGGCGAGGAGAGACTTCTTCGGAAGCGTCACCAGTCCCGCAAGGGAGAAAGGAAGTTGCACCACGGCGGTGTTCGTTCTCGACAAGCATCATCAGCCGCTCATGCCCTGTTCCGAAAAGCGAGCCAGGTTGCTGTTGGAACGAGGGCGAGCACGCGTACACAAGATGGTCCCGTTCACGATCCGTTTGGTCGATCGATTGCAAGATGATTCAGCGCTTCAAGACGTGCGCTTAAAACTCGACCCCGGATCGAAGGCGACTGGGGTTGCCGTCAAGCTGGACGGTGCCAAAGGCACGAAAGCTGTCTTTCTGGGCGGGGTCATTCACAAGCCAGGAATCAAAGCCAGATTGGACAAGCGCCGTTCGCTTCGTCGGTCGAGGCGCAATCGCATGACGCGGTATCGCAAGCCGAGATTCCTGAATCGCGATCGCAAAGCGGGATGGTTGCCCCCCAGTCTCGAAGCCCGCGTGGACCAGACCATGCATGCCGCGACCAAACTCAGCAGCAATCTGCCGATCACGGCGATCAGCGTGGAACACGTTAAGTTCGATACGCAACTGATGCAAAACGCCGAGATTTCCGGCATGGAGTACCAGCAAGGCAAACTCATGGGTTACGAGGTGCGCGAGTATCTTCTGGAAAAGTGGGGCCGCGCCTGTGTGTACTGCGCAGCGACCGATGTGCCTTTGGAAGTCGAGCATATTGTCCCGAAGAGCCGCGGCGGAACCAATCGAGTATCGAATCTGACGCTGCCCTGCCACGCGTGCAACCAGGGGAAAGGCAAACATACGGTGGAGGAATTCGGCTTCCCACATATTCAAGCACTGGCGAGAAAGCCGCTTAGGGACGCGGCCATGATGAACGCCGCTCGGTGGCGGTTGTATAAAAACCTAAAGGCCACGGGGCTCCCGGTGGCAGCGGGGACGGGGGGACGGACCAAGTATCAGCGTTTGCAGCACGAACTGCCCAAGGCGCATTACTACGATGCCCTGTGCGTGAGGGCGAGCACGCCGGAGCAATTCACCGCGTTGCCCGCCTATGTGCAAGTCTGGAGCGCGACAGGACGGGGAACCCGTCAGATGTGTGGTACGAATGCAACTGGATTCCCGATTCGGCATCGGACAAGCCGAAAGATCCACTTTGGATTTCAGACGGGGGACTTTGTCGTAGCGACAGTCCCCCGAGGCAAGTATGCCGGTGTGTGGAAAGGGCGAGTGCTCATATGGGCCAATGGCCGGTTTGATGTTTCGGCGGGGGGAAAACGTATCGCTCAAGGGATTTCGCACAAATACTGTCGCATTGTGCAACACCAGGAGGGATGGCGCTATGAGTCCAAATCCGTTTCCGCCTGACGGCAAAAGCCCGCTTTCCTCCGCACGACTAAAGTCGGGGGCTTCTTGCGGGCATTTGGTGACATTCTTGACCAACCGCCGCCCCGTACGCATCATGCGGAGTTCGTCTTCGTCCCGGAGGTCCTCCAGGAGACCGTTTCGGAGATTCCCCGGGGAATGGCTCCAATCTATCGGCGCTCTCGCCCTGCAGGAACCCCTGCTTGTATTCGCCGTGCTCTCCGGTATCGCGATGCTGCTGCTCACCGCCTGGCTGACGCACCCGGGACTCCACGTCGCCGGCGCGACCGTGCTGCTTGACGTGGTGGTGTGGAAGGGACGCGCACGACTCTTGCCGGCGCCCTTCATCGCGGGGGGCCGCATCGCGACACTCGCTCTCATACTCGTCGTCAATCTCCTCGGCCTGCTCGCCGTGGCCCTGCCAAACGACGATCCGTTTGCGATCACATTGACGGCGTTTGACGGGATCTTCACACTCCTTGCGCTCCTGCTTTCACCCGCAAGACGGCGTGACACAGGCGACCGAGGTGGTCGGTAACGTACTTATAGAGCCTGTTCAAAAAGTGGGCAGGGTTGACCCACGCAGTGCAAATGGGACATGGGATAAAGTCCTCTTTGCAGGCGCAATGGTTCCATATTTCGTGTCCGTGGCTCTAATCGGACACGAAATGTACTGTAACGCGCCTGCCGGAATTGGGTTTATCCCATGTCCCTGAGCGTACGTCTTTGGGTACGTGAGGGAGCATTTCTGGCGATGACGCGGCAATGCGCCGGGGAGTTCTGCCCCCTTTTTGAACAACCTCGAATAGAATCCCGTGCCGACAAAAGCGGCATCAGCAACTGCGGGGAGCGCTCATCCGGGTGACCGAACATCCAACGAAGAATACAAACGAACCCAGGCGTCGTAACATGAATCTGCTGATCGATTTCGCGATGAACTTCCCTCCGCCTGGCGCTTCGCGCCTAGGCGGGGGTTTCCAACGTCGCCATCGGAGTTTCCTGGCTCATCGACTTGTGCGCAACACAGAGATCATCTGCATCGCGTCTTATTTTGGTCTC
>JAJZZT010000041.1 GCA_021797415.1 Bacillota bacterium | reverse complement strand
GTTGACGGCGACGTTGATTCGCGAGGACGGACGCGAGGATGAGGTGTTCTCACTCATCGGACCACGCAAATTTGACGTTCCATGGAAGGACCTCGAAGCGGATGGATGGATCGCGACCGCCGTTTGCACGGAAGTGCGCGTCCGCCTGTCGGATGGGGAGCGCCGTGAGTACGCCCGCGCTTCTGCGCGCGAGAAGATTCGCGTCGCGGCGGAAGCAAGCGCCAAGGAGCAGGCGGTTAAATGGCTGTTGGAGCGGCACGGCGGCGAATTGACACTCGTTATCGGGCAATACGTCGGACAGTTGGAGCGACTGGCGGAGAAAATCGGCGCTCCGCTTGTGACGGGCGCCATGCGCCAGCCCGAACGGGACCGCCTCTATGCGGATTTTCGCGCAGGCAGGCTGCAGACGCTCGTGGTGTCCAAGGTGGCCAATTTTTCGATCGATCTGCCGGATGCGTCGGTGGCCATCCAGGTTTCCGGCACATTTGGTTCAAGACAGGAGGAGGCGCAGCGCTTGGGACGCATCATGCGTCCCAAGAAGCAGGGGATACCGGCGCATTTTTATACGCTCGTGACCAATGAGACGCGGGATCAGGAATTCGCCCACAGCCGGCAGCGATTTCTCGCGGAACAGGGGTACGAATACCGCATCGTCGATCTGGAGGAACTGGAGATGGGGAAGGTGACCGTTTGACATGCGTCTCGCATTCGTCCTCGCGTCGCTTGGCATGCCGCTGCTGGAAGAGATCGGGCGCCAACTGCAACTCGCCGAACCGCTGCCGAAAACAAGGCAGGCGGCCGCCGAATTGATCGAACCCGTATACGCTACGCCGGTCGGTTTCCAGCGGATATGGAACGCGCTGGACGATTACGAGCGCTTCGTGTATGGTGTCGCACTGCTGGAAATGCGCAGTGACGGATATACACACGGCGTGCCGCGCGCGAAGCTGGTCGAGGTGTTGAGCCAGCGTCCCGCGAAAAATCACCAGCCGGAGAAGACGATTGCGCACCTCGCCGAACTCGCATTGCTCGCACCGACCCGGATCTGGTATCTCGGCGACGGATTTGAACTTTCCGAGACGATCGCTCCACTTGCCTACGATGCCGTATTGGAGAACTGTGATATTCCGCCTGTCCGCGATGTGTTGCCGGCGCCGGCTACCGAAACGGGCCGCGAACTGTCGCGCGATATGGTGCGTTTTCTCGCACGCGCAATTAAGAATCCTCCGAATGTGACAAAGGGCGGAAGCCTTTACAGACGGGACATCGTCAAGCTGCGACCGCTGTTTCGCTGCCTCGACGTGAAGGCAGTCGCGGCGGGCGGGCAGTGGGAGGGCGTGCCGTTTGGCATCTACATCGCCGTGACAACGTTGCAGCGCCTGCGGGTTGTTCGGTTGGAGGAAGGTTCCTTCCTGTTGTTCGGCGAAGTGCTTGACGAGCTTCTCAACATGCCGGAGCCTGTCTTGCGCGAGGCGGTCATTGCGGCGGTTCTGAAGGGATTTCAGGCGGGCTGCATCCACCTGTTCGGAATTCTCGCCAGGTGGCTGGCGGTCAGTCCGACCGGGGAGTGGGCGCCGGTCGTGCACGCGCTTGTGGCGAGGTACGGTTGTGGCCGGAAGATGCCGGAGTGGACCGAGGACGCGGACCTGTGGGTGACCATCATGTCCGCAGCCGGCTATTTGGACGGGGCGTACCATGAAGAGTACGGCAAACTGCCGCTGTGCCGGAGTCCCGCGTTCACCGTGGCGGATGGCGGGAGCGCCGGACGCTGGATCGTGCAGCCCAATTTTGATCTGCTGGTGCCAGAGGACGCGCCCATCGCGCTGCACTTTCTGGCCGGTCAATTGGCCGAGCTCGTGCGCGCCGACGTGATGTCCGTGTATCACATCGACAAGCTGTCGATTCTGCGCCTGCTGGACCATGGATGGAAATTGCCGGAGATTGAAGCGTGTCTTGCTGATTTTTCCGGGGCCGCGTTGCCCGGAACGATCGCGCGCGCGTTGCGGGACTGGGTGCGCGAGCATGAGCGCGCCGTGATATGGGATGCGATGCTCGTGCGGTTTCAGACTCCGGAGTTGCTGATCGAGTTTATGGCCGACGAGCGGGCGCGTCCGGCCGTCGTGGAGACAGTCGGGAACGCGGCCGTCATCATCCGGCGCGATATGGAGAAGCGCGTGCGCGAGGTGTTGACGGAGCTCGGCGCAGCCGCGCCGGAAAGTGTGCGCCGGCCGGGCGAAGATCCGGCGCGCGCGGCCGGGCAGCGGCGAAAAGGCGCCCACACCAAGGCAAACATGAATGCGTTGCGGCGCTTGACCGGTCCCGCGGTGCGCGAACTGGTGCGGGAGCGACTTGGGGAGCAGGGATAAAGTCCGTTGGGGGTCCGCTGACCAGCCGCGCCCTTTCTCCCTATTTTCTTGGCATGCCCGTGATATCGGAGTGTATGCATGAAAACCCCCACGCCGACGAATCGTATGGTTGGTGGGGGTGATGCGACATGCCTGTCAGGCTGGTGCCGATCAGGCTGACCGGATGGATTTGCGCCGTGAGTTGCGCCGCTGTCATGGGGCTTGTTACTCTGGATCGAGAATCCTCTGTCCGTGCGGTCGACGAGGCGCGGGTGATCGTCGTGGACGCGGGGCATGGCGGAGTGGACGGCGGGGCGAGCGGGATGGGAATTCTCGAAAAGGATGTGACGCTCGACGTGGCGCGCCGCCTGCGGCACGCGCTTGAAGCGGATGGCTGGCGGGTGCGCATGACAAGGGATGTCGATACGGATGTGTCGCGCCTGTACGAGTCGGACCTGCCTACGCGGCACAAACGGGATCTGCAAAACCGGCTGGATTTCGTGCGCAACGCGCGCGCGGTCGGCGTTATCAGCATTCATGTCAACAGTTCGACGAATCCTCACGACAGTGGCCCGCTCGTGTTTTATGATGTGCACTCCGAGGCGGGCAGACACTTGGCGCAGCGTGTGCAGGAGGCGCTGGGCCAGGTGTCCGGTTCCACGCAGCGGGCCGTGGGCCGCAAAAACCTGTTTTTGATCCGGCACGCTCCCTGTGCGGCGATCCTCGCCGAACTTGGATTTTTGACCAACGCGGCTGATGCGGCGCGGCTCAAGGACGCGCACTATCTGCAGCGCATAGCGCTGGCCATTGCGGACGCCAGTTCGCGCGCTCTGCAAGATGCCGCCGTACCGCCTCCTTTCCACAAGCATTCTGCGCGCGCGGATTGGGTGAGACCGAGCTTCGCCGCACCGGGTTGATCGAGCCGCCCGCGCATTCTCCCGCCGAGGGGAGCAGTGATAAAGTTCACTTAAAGTTCACTGTGCAGGCGCGCCACCACCGGTAGAATGAAAATTGACTGGCAGAATCGCATTTTCAAGATAGTCGGGGTGATGCGCATGCGTTTTGCGTCGGATCAGGAAGACGGTTTGTCGGATGCGGTGG
>JAJZZT010000061.1 GCA_021797415.1 Bacillota bacterium | reverse complement strand
GATCTCGCCGCCTATCCTGCTAAATACATCTTTGATGACTGCAGCAAACGCGGGCGAGACAGCACCCGACATGCGCCACCCCTCCCTTGCGTCCGGGCGGGGACTTGATCATGATCCCTCTGGCCGGACGCCGTCTATTTTGAAAATGCGATTCCGCTGCCAGCCGTCGCCATTCCCTTTGCTCCTGCTCGGACACCGCTATCGCTAAACTCGCGACGAGCAAAGGGAATGGCGCCGCCCCAGCGAACCTTGTCCATGGAGCGGAACTTGCCGGGCATAGGGCAGAGCGGCAGTCCAGCAAATTTTCATTCTGCCGCTGGTGGCGCGCCCGCGCCATGGGCGACTAACTTCCGCTCTCCGCCGGCAGGGACGCGAGCATCCCGAGCAGGCGCAGCGTTCCTCCTTGTACGAGAAGGTCGGTCGGCACGGTGGGATCGTTCACGCCGGACCAGTTCATACCGTAGATCCCGTTCGCCATGCGATCATAACGGTACGCCACATTCGCCTGGTGTTCGATGTATTGCAGATACGGCTGGCTGCCCGTCGCCTTGTACAACATCAGGAGTCCGCGCAGAAAAATCTCGTTGAACGGAGCGTTCGACTGGCCCGCGTTGTTGACCATGAGCCCGGACAACGGGTCTGTGTACAGCGTCATTCCTTCCACGGCAAGCTGCCTGGCCCGCGCGAGGTACGTCGCGTCGTTAGTGATCCGGTACAGCAGGACATCCGCCTGCAAAACGACTCCGGTGTCGTAGGTGAAAGGCGTTCCGCCGACGACTCCCGTGGGCGACATGCCGTCATTGTACAGGCCGTTCACGCCTTTCATGTACGTGCGGTCCCAGGTGTACGCATTTTGTCCGAATGTCAGGTACAACCGATTCTTGGTTGCGAGGTAGAGGCGGAGCGCGGCGTCCATGTCCGAACCCGTCGCCGTCTGCGTGCGGCCGATGCGGTTGGTGTTGAAATACTCGCCGCCTGTCGGAACCTTTGTCTTGCTCCATCCGCTTGCGAGGAAAGGGAAGAGATTTTCCGCAAGCTGCAGGTACTGCTGATTGCCTGTATCGGCATAGCTGCGCATCAGGTCGAGCGCCGTCCAGCCGTTGTCGTCAAAAAACTGGGTGCCGCCGCCCTGGCTCATGACGTACGAATCATAACCGGGCGGAACGGATGCCGCATTGTAGTACTGCGAAAGTCCGGCGGCCATGTTGGACAGGTCGGTCGCCACGCCCGGCAGAACCTTGTCGCTAGCCGCGACGCCGCCAAACGCCTGCGTGAAAGGCCAGAGATACGAGTAGGTCCGGTCACCCTGGGCGGGGAAGTTGTGCTCTTTATAGAGGTTGGTTCCGCTCACCTGATAGACCGTCTGCATCGCCTGGTAGAGCTGTTGCGCGGCCGTCGCATAGTTCACGGGCGACTGCTCCTGCGCCTGCACGCCCTGGTTGGCCCAGCCCAGCATCGCCGCGAGAACCGGCGCGCGATCCTGCGCATAGTTCGCGACGGACAATGTCGTCAACAGGACGCGGCCCGCGCCGACCGTCTTGCCGACGGCGACCGGCAACTGTTGCGTTCCGGACAACCCCGAGGCAAATGTCGTGAATCCCGGAGCCGACGAGTAGTAGTCGGTGGCCGCGTTTGGCCAGTTCACTCCCGCAGTCGCCGCGCCGTTCCCGGCAAGCGCGCCCTCCATGCCCGCCGTGAAGATGACCCGGTTCACGGCAGATGGCGCGGACGCCGTCTGCGCCCCCAGCAGCGGCAGAACCCCGTTGTCTCCGGCGTCGATGAAACGACCGCCCTGGTTCAGCCAGGCGAGAAACTGCTGCTGATGCGCGGCAAAGCTCGATTTGAACCCGTTGCTAAAGGAGAACGTGCCATTGGATGCGATGACATCCTGGAAGGAACCGAGCGAATTCCAGAACGCGTTCAGGTTATAGAACTGCTCCGCCTGGTTGGGCTTGTACCAGAACAGTGTGACGCGGTATCCCATCTGCGTCAATTCATACGCGGCGTTCATCTGCAACGAAACCTCGGTCGTACTGTTTTTCACCGGTGCGGACGCGCTGACGCTGGCCGCCGGACTGCCGATCAGGACCGCGACGCGTGGACCGTTTTGCATGGCAATGGCGGGATCGAGCGCGGGCTGATTCGCCGTGATCTGGCCGGTCGCGCCGTTTTGCGCGACGGTCGCCGACTGCCAGCCAAAGCCGAGCGCGCCATGTGTGAGCAGCGCGTGCGTCGCCAGCAGGTAGTGCGCCGTCGCCAGAACGCTCGACCCGTTCGGACCGGCGGAAAATCCGCCCGTCTCCGGGCCGACCGGAGGATGTGCCGAACTGCCGAAGCCGCCGTCCGCATTTTGCAGCTTCAGGCCGTAGTTGTACTGGGCCACGGCAAGGTCGGGCAACCCCGCGCGCGCCGCCGCGATCGCATAGTTGAATGTGCTCACGCCGTCGATCCAGTCCATGCCCGTGTAGTATCCCGGACCCGCCTTGGCCCCGAATCCCGCATAGGCAAACGACAGATCGTTGGTTGCGCCGACCTGGCGCTGCGCGGAAAGCTGCGGGGACAACCCCCACAGCGCCCCCGCGATCATGTCGGTTGTGGTGGAACGGGAGACGCCGTTGTCGGCTGTCAGTGCCGCCTGCGCGCGATCGGCGGAATGCGCCCAGGTTTCGGCCGCATTCGCATGGCCCGACCGGTCAGCTAAGTAACTGCCGATCTGCAGGGCGCGGATCGCAATGGCGTTGCTCTCCGCGTCCGCGGTCGCGCCGGGCGATGCAAACGTGCCGTCATTTTGGTTCTGCAGCGTGAGCAGATTGTTCAGGCCAACGGAAAGTGCGTTCCAGGAGGCTGTGGTGCCGCCGCCGAGGTGGCTCACTTCGCCAATCGCAAAGAGGGCGAGCGCGGTGTCGCGCAGGTCAGGGGAGCCGGCGATTCCCGGCACAGCCGAGAATCCGCCGGAACTCTCCTGATTTTTTTGCAACCAGCCGATGATGCGCTGCGCCGTCGCAATCTGGTTGGAGAGCGCCAGCGCCACCGCCGTGTAGGCCGTATCCGCTGTGCTCGCGGGTTGCCCGTTGCCCGCAAGTACCTGGCCATCCGGTTGCACGTGCCCCGCAAGATAGTTCAGCGCCTTTTGATAGCTGGACAGATAAGAGCTGGGCGATGCGTTGACAAGCGTCAGGGAACTCGCCTGAATGCCGAAAGACGAGGGCGGTCCGCCGCCGTTTTGCGCGTTCGTATCCGCAAGCGCTGGCGCCGCCGCCGTCATGGCAAGCGACACCGCAACCGCGCCCGTGAGCGCCCGTCGGCCCGCCCTCTTTCTCTGCGCGCGCGATCCGGCGCTCTGCACGCCGTTCGCGCGCGTATCGTTCCGTCGCTTCATCGTCATCCCCTCATCTTCCGTCGATGTCATTTGCCGATGGTACCCCGCTGTAGTCCCACGATCTGATTC
>JAJZZT010000205.1 GCA_021797415.1 Bacillota bacterium | reverse complement strand
CGTTCGGACGGCTGGTTCATGCGTGCGCAGCCAGTCTGGATTGCCCGCCGCCGTCACGATCTCCGCCACGTCGAACGTTTCCTTGACCGCAAATGTGAATCCGGACAGTGCGCCCGCTCCCGTCGGCTCCAGGATTACATCGGGCCGGAACATCGCATCCCATTGATCGATCACGGATTGTCGTCACCTCGCTTTGTCCCATGCGGCATCCTCCCCCGCCCCGAACATACGATCTCCCTGCGGCAGACACAATGCGTGACAATACACCAGATGACGTTTGTCCGGCATCCTGGGTCAGCCCGCGCCGCGACCTGCGTCAAAAATCGGTGCGGCTGGCGCGCCGCGTCCGCGCCACGAGTCTGCCGGACTTGTACACGTCCCTCGCCACCGGCTGCATGGCCAATGCTTCGTGCGCGCTTTTCGCGTCCATGGCGACAAGATCGGCCGGCAATCCCTCCACAATCCCGTAAGGCCCGCCCGTGGCCAGCCGGCCGGGCGCCTCGCTGATCATGGAAAACAACGCCGCGGCGTCCGCCGGGTCAAAGTGGCCGGCATAGGCCATCAGCAGGGCGGCTTCGAGCAGATCCGCCCGCCCGAAGGGATGGAAGGCGTCCTGCACATTGTCCGACGCAACGGCCACCTCTGCGCCGTGCCGACGCAGCAAGCCGACGCGCGTGACGCCGCGGGAAACCGGGAAGGACGCCCGCCCCTGCAAAAAAAGATTGCAGGCGGGCAACGCCACAACGCCCACACCGGCCGAGGCCACGCGCCGCGCGATACCGTCGGCTTCCTCCTCAGGCATCGCGGCCAGCGACACACAATGCCCGGCCACAACCGGCAGGGGCCATGCGCGTCTGTCCGCGATGTCCGCGAGATGCAGCAGCGTCCGGGACGCAGGGTTCATCTGCTCGTCCACATGCACGTCCAGTCCCAGTCCGTACCGCTCCGCCAGCCGCGCGATCCACTCCATGTTGGCGTGTGGATCCCTGGACAGATGGGGTGCGCCGCCGACGGCCGCCAGATGGTTCGCGGCACCAGATGCCAGCACCCGTTCCACTGAGCCGGTCTCCTCCGTCGGACACATCAGCACGATCTGCAACTCCAGTCGCCCCTGCATCCTGCGCCGCGTTTCCAACAACCCGGATAGGGAGCGCTCGAAGAGCGTTCCCTCCGCGCCGAACTGCACATGCGTGCGGATGGTGGTGGTCCCGGCCACCAGGGCCGCCTCCGTCACCCGCGATGCCCGGTCCAGGACATCTTCCGCGGTCAGCCGAGGTTGGTACGCGGCAAAACTCGTGATCGCCCCACTCAACGTTCCTTCGGGATTCCCCGTGACATGCCATGTGAGCGCCTTGTCGAGATGGGTGTGCAGATCGACAAGACCAGCAACCAGCAGCCGGCCTGCCAGATCGACCATCCCTTCCGCGTCTGTTTCACCCCAGTCCGCATGCGTCGCACCCCAGTTTGCGGCCGGTTCCGGCCCCGCTTCTCCGCGCTGGACGAGCGCTGCGATCCGGCCTTCCGACAGACGGACATCCCATACGCCGGGGCGGCCGACCAGACCGGCTCTGCGAAACCCCGCCGGCCGCACACCTCTCTCCATGCGCACCCTGTTTTCACTCCTTGCAATTCGCATCGCGCACCGGCAGAATAAGGCGCGATGGATGATGCGCATCGTGAGCCACGGACACGGCGGCAATGCGCAGCGCCCCAAAGTCCGCATGCAAAATGGCCATCGCATCATCCTGCCCGTTCGGATGCCGCGCGAAAAACGGAAACGCGCTGCCAGTCAGTTCGAGCCGGATAGCCGCTCCCGCCGGAATCTCGATCGCGACATCCAGGAACTCCAGGAGAACGCGCTCGTACTGTACGCTCTCCACAAGTGCGCGGCCGAGCGAAAGCAACCGCGCTTCATTCGAAGGAAACACGACGGATAGCAGCGCGACGAGATCTGTCGGGCCTCCTTGCGCGGCGCACCACACCTCAAGCCTTGGCAAACCGGCGAGGCGAAGGGAATCCGCCAAAGAAGCACTCGTATAAACGAGAATCTCGTTGCGCTCCTGGATGTGGGAGCGGTCCTCGGGAGCAAGCCCGGCAAGGGGCATGGGCAATCTGGCGTCGTACACATACACGTCGGGCGCTGCTTCCCCGCCGGGTCCGCAGTCCTGTTGCGGCGTGAGGCGTCCGGTCCCATGCGCGCTGTTGGCCAGTCCCTGCCCTGATTGCAAAAACCAGTCCTTCGTCACCATACCGCGCGCGGGCGGCCAGCCTTCCGCCCTTTCCCAACGGGCCCTCCCCATTTCAAAGTAGAGCACGGGAGACGCTTGCGCTTCGGGCGGCGGATTCGACAGCACGCGGCGAAGCCACGCAACCTGGAAGTCATCCACAAGTCCCGCCGCCGCCGGCCCATGATCCCATTGGCCGGTCAACCGCCCCCACGGGATGTGCGCCCACGGTCCGACAAGAAGCGCATGCCGGTCCGCGCCAGCCGCATGAAGGGCGGCAAATGTCCGCAGGGTCCCGGAAAGAAACGGGTCATGCCAGCCGCCGATGTGCAGCGCCGGTACACAGACACCGGCCAATCGCGCGGTAAGGTCGCGTTCTTCCCAGTAACCGTCTCGCTGCGGATGCGCCAGCCAATCGCGGTAGAACGGCGCGTACTGCAGAAGTTCATCCGGCGTGTCCATGAGCGGCAGATGCCACAGGACCCTATCCGGTTCGCGCATGACAGCAGTCAGGGCCTCCTCGGCGCGGCTGTCACCCGCACGCCGCGCTTCGTCGCGCGCCAGTTGCGCCGCCCAAGGAAGCTGGCCGCCAAGCGCAAATCGCCCGAACGGATAGAACCAGCCGCCGTAAAGGTCCGCCGCGCACATCGCGGGCATGATCGCGCATAAGGACGGAGGCGTCAGGGCAGCGGCGGCGAGTTGAGTGTAGCCCTGGTAGGAGAACCCGTACATCGCCACCTGGCCGTTCGCTCCCTGGAGTCCTGCGCACCATTCAACCGTGTCATAGCCGTCGTCCATCTCTTGAATGAAGGGGTCAAATACACCCTCAGAGCCGCCGCGCCCCCTCACGTCCTGAATCACCACCAGGAATCCCTGTCTGGCGTACCAGGCCGGATGCGCGTATGTGACAGTCGACGCGATGTCGCGTCCATACGGCTGGCGCATGAGCAGAACCGGAGCGTCTCCGCCCGCCCCGGACCGGTATATGTCGCAGACAAGCCGCACCCCGTCGCGCATGGGACAGACGACCCCGGAATCCAACTCGACCCCGGCGAATCTCATGGCAGGAACTGGTCTGTAAAGGCGCCGGTCACCTTAAAGTTCTTCGGCAGCATGCCGACCCCTTCCATTTGCGACGCCAGGAGATTCCAACGGGCGGCAGACATGTAGCCGATACCGTGAGCCTTGGCCTCGCCGCCCCTGATCAGGGGCGTCTCCTGCCTCACGGCGTACA
>JAJZZT010000393.1 GCA_021797415.1 Bacillota bacterium | reverse complement strand
ATACGGATTTAGTTTTCAAGGATCGGATCCGCCGTCCGCGCCGGGCGGTTTCCCTGGCGAGCGGCAAAACGTAATATAGCACAGCCCGCTCCCCCCTGTCAACGCCCGGATCAGGGAATTGCCGAAGCCGAAATTGTTGTGAAAATGCGTGAGTTTACTCGTCGTCAACCTCATCCTCCGTGGCGGCGATGCGCGCGACAGTGCTCACTTCGGAATCGTTGACATTGATCAGACGGACGCCCTGCGTATTGCGGCCGAGCGTCGATATCGCGTCATTGTGTATCCGGATCGCGACGCCGTCCACCGTGATGATCATAAGATCCTCCCGCTCATGCACCATCTTGAGACCGACGACGTGCCCGTTTTTCTTCGTTACATTGAGCGTTTTGACGCCTTTCCCGCCTCGCGTTTGCAGCCTGTATCCGTCGATGGCCGTGCGCTTGCCATAGCCGCGGCTTGTCACGACAAGAACGGTCGTGTCCTCCTGCACGACATCCATATCGATCACATAGTCGCCGCGTTCCAGGGTAATCCCCTTCACGCCGCTGGCGGCTCTCCCCATCGGTCGGACATCCGATTCGGGAAAACGGATGGACATCCCGTTTCTCGTGCCCATGATGATCTCCTGATCGCCGTCCGTAAGGCGGACGCCGATGAGTTCATCGTCCTCGCGCAGAACCAGCGCGATGAGTCCCGCCTTTCGCAGGTTGGAGAAGGCGCTCAACTCCGTCTTTTTGACAATTCCATAGCGGGTTGCCGTAAAAAGAAACTGGTCGCTCTTTGTCAGATCCTCGCTGCTGACGGGAATCACGGCGGAGATCTTCTCGCCCTGCTCAATGTTGAGCAGGTTGATGATCGGTATCCCTTTGGCCGTACGGCTGAACTCGGGCACCTCGTACGTCATGAGACGGTACACTCTGGCCCGGTTGGTAAAGATCAACAACTGATTGTGCGATGACGTGATGAACAGGTGTTCAACAAAATCTTCATCCTTGGTGCCCATGGCCGTGACGCCGCGTCCGCCGCGCCGCTGGCTGCGGTACGTGCTGGAAGGCAGGCGCTTGATGTACCCGGCGTGCGTGATGGTGATGACAACCTCCTGCTCCTGAATGAAATCTGCCTCGTCCATCTGCCCTTCGTCAGCCACGATGCGCGTCCGTCGCTCATCTCCGTATTTTGCGCGCACCTCTGCCAATTCCGTGCGGATCACTTCAAGCACGCGCCGGTCGTCCCCCAGGATCGCTCTGTATTCGGCAATCAGGCGCTGCAACTCCGCGTATTCTCCTTCGATGCGCTCGCGCTCCAGCCCGGTCAACCGTTGCAGACGCATGTCGAGAATGGCCTGCGCCTGCTCCTCGCTGAGCGAGAAAGTGGCGATCAGCCCCTGACGCGCTTCATCAACCGTCTTTGACGCGCGGATGAGCGCGATCACGCGGTCGAGATGGTCCAGCGCTACGAGCAGCCCTTCGAGGATGTGCGCCCTGGCTTCCGCTTTCTGCAAGTCGTGCTTCGTCCGCCTGACGACGACATCTTTCTGGTGTTCCAGATAATGAAAGATAAAGTCGCGCAACGTGAGCACCTTGGGCTGGCCGTTGACAAGCGCCAGCGAGTTCACGCCGAACGTGCTCTGCATCGGCGTGTGCTTGTACAGGTTGTTCAGCACCACCTGCGGACGGATGTCCCGGCGCAATTCGATGACAACCCGCATGCCCCGCCTGTCGCTCTCATCCCGCAGGTCCGTGATGCCGTCGATTTTTTTCTCGCGCGCCAGCTCGGCGATGCGTTCAACCAACTTCGCTTTGTTCACCTGGTACGGCAGCTCCGTGACGATGATTCGCGTCTTCCCGTTTTGCGCTTCTTCGATAGCGCTGACCGCGCGCATCGTGATACTGCCGTGACCCGTCTCAAAAGCCTGCCTGATGCCCGTTCTCCCGAGTATCACGCCGGCCGTGGGAAAATCCGGTCCCTTGACGACCGTCATGAGATCCGCCACCGCGGCGTCGGGATTATCGATCATCAGCATGACGGCGTCGACGATCTCCGCCAGGTTGTGCGGCGGAATATTGGTGGCCATCCCGACCGCGATGCCCGTCGAACCGTTGACGAGCAGATTGGGAAAGCGCGACGGCAGCACCACCGGTTCCTTTTCGCTGCCGTCGTAGTTGTCGGTAAAATCGACCGTTTCCTTGTTGATGTCGCGCATCAGTTCGACGGTAATCGGCGTCATGCGCGCTTCGGTGTACCGCATGGCCGCAGCGGCGTCTCCGTCCACGCTGCCGAAGTTGCCATGGCCGTCGACCAGCGGATAGCGGCAGGAAAAGTCCTGCGCCAGCCGCACGAGCGCATCGTACACCGCCGTATCGGCGTGCGGATGGTACTTGGCGAGCACGTCGCCCACGACGCGGGCCGATTTTTTGTACGGCTTGTCAGGCGTCATGCCGAGTTCCAGCATCGCGTAAACAATCCGCCGCTGCACCGGTTTGAGCCCGTCCCGCACATCGGGAAGCGCGCGGCTCATGATGATGCTCATCGCGTAGTCGATGAACGAACTGCGCATCTCGGAACTGATGTCGATCGGTAAAACTCTGCCCTCGGCCACTTGTTAACAATCCTCTCCGGCGGGATGCGTGTCTCCTCGTATCAAATATCGAGATTGCGGACGTGGAGCGCGTGTTCTTCGATAAATTCCCGTCTTGGCTCCACGCGGTCGCCCATCAGCACGCCGAAGATGGCTTCCGCGTCCATCGCGTCCTCCATCTCAACCTGAAGCAGTGTGCGCGTGCCGGGGTCCATGGTCGTCTCCCACAACTGCTCCGCATTCATTTCCCCGAGTCCTTTGTAGCGTTGTGTTTCCACGCCGTTTCGCCCGATTCGTTCAAGCAGTTTCTGCAATTCCACATCATTGTAGACATAGGTGACCTGCTTGCTCTTCGTGACCTTGTACAGGGGCGGCTGGGCAATGTAGATGTATCCCGCGTTGATCAATTCCCGCATGTAGCGGTAAAAAAACGTGAGCAACAGTGTCCGGATGTGGCTGCCGTCCTGGTCCGCGTCGGTCATGATGACCACCTTGTGATACCGGGCCTTGGAAATATCGAAATCCGCGGAGATGCCGGTCCCGATCGCCGTGATGATCGCACGGATCTCCGCATTGGAAAGAATCTTGTCCAACCGCGCTTTTTCGACGTTTAAAATCTTCCCGCGCAGCGGCAGAATGGCCTGGAAGTTACGATCCCGCCCCTGCTTCGCCGATCCTCCCGCGGAGTCGCCCTCAACAATGTAAATCTCGCTGATGGACGCGTCCCTGCTCGAACAATCCGCCAGTTTGCCCCGTAACGAACTGACTTCCAGCGCGTTTTTGCGCCTGGTCAATTCACGCGCTTTGCGCGCAGCCTCGCGCGCCCTGGCCGCCGTCACCGCCTTGTCGATGATGCGGCGGGCGACGGATGGATTCTCCTCCAG
>JAJZZT010000103.1 GCA_021797415.1 Bacillota bacterium | reverse complement strand
GCGGGCAAACTCCGCCGCCGGCCCGCCGGTGTTGGAGATAGGGGGAAGGCAGTCACGTGAATCCGTTTGGTCAGAAGGGATTTAAACGCTGGGTGCCGGTCTTTTGGATGCTGCCTTCAGTCATCTTGTACCTGGCGTTTGGGCTCTATCCATCCCTGTTCACCGCTTATTACTCTTTTACGCAATACAGTGGCATGCCGGGCACGCCTGTCACGTTTGTCGGGCTGCAAAATTACTTCCAGGCGTTTTCCGTGGGCGGCTGGTTTTCGCTCCAACCGGAGATTACGACGACGATCCTCTTTGCGGTCGCCGTGACTCTGTTCCAGAATATCGCAGGACTTAGCTTGGCCTTGGTGTTGAATAAAAGGGTGCGCGGTGTTTCCGCGTATCGTCTGATGATCTTCTTTCCGCAGGTGCTCAGCGTGGTGGTCATCGGCCTGATCTGGACGCTCATCTTCTCGCCCGTCGGCGGTCCGCTTGAACCGTTGTGGACGGCTGTTTTCGGCCATCCATCTTCTTTTTTGGGGTCGTACTCCCTGTCCATCTGGCTGGTGATCTTTGTTCAATCGTGGAATTTTACAGGATTCACGATGCTGATCTATCTGTCCGGTCTCCAGACGGTGCCGCTTGAACTGTACGAAGCGGCGGTGGTGGACGGCGCCAATCGCTGGAAGAAGTTTTGGTGGGTGACATGGCCGCTCCTGGCTCCCAGCGCCACCGTCAACATCTTCCTGAGCGTGATCGGCGGTCTGGGCGATTTTGGGATGATTTACGTGTTGACGGACGGAAGCTACGGAACCACCACGCTGGGCATGGCCATGTTCAACGACACGTTTAACGGCGGCTCCCAGTATGGTTACGGAGCCATGCTGCAGATGCTTCAGTTCTGCCTGGTACTCATCGTGGGGTCCATCCTGCTCTGGTACTTAAGGAGAAGGGAGGTTCAACTGTGACGCGTAGAGAGTGGTGGTTTGACCGCATTTTGGTGCATACAACAGGCCTGATTGTCGCCATTGGGATATTCCTGCTCCCAATCCTGTACATGGTTTTGCTGTCATTTCGCACGGATTCGGGATTTCTTGCGCATCCGTTCGCCCTTCCGCACGTCTTTCATTTCCATAACTACGTGACCGCCTGGCAGCAAGCCTCCATGGCCAAGTACTTTCTCAACAGCATCATCTACGCCGTCGTTTCTCCCGCCATCGGACTGACGCTGTCGGTCTTCCTGGCTTTTCCGATCGCGCGGGGGTACGTGCGAGGAGCGACATGGATCTATCAGGTGTTTGTCTATTCCATGTTTTTGCCGGGCGGATTGATTCCCCTGTTTGTGGAGTCCCAGTTTCTTCATCTGTATAACAATATGCTCGGATACATTATCCTGCATGTCGGGACGGGGCTGACCTTCTTCTTCTTTGTCGGGTACATCAAGGCGATTCCCAAGGAACTGGACGAGGCGGCCGCCATCGACGGATGCGGATACGGGCGCTATGTGGCGCGCATTCTCATGCCGCTCATGAAACCGGCCTTGGCCACCATGGGGTTGTTGAATTTTATCGGGCAATGGAACGACCTGATCGGTCCCATCGTCTTTCTTCCCAGTTCTCATCTGTGGCCGTTGACGCGCGGCTTGTTCGCCTTTTACGGCCAGTATACGGACAATTGGCCTCTCTTGTCGGCGGCGTTGATCATCGTGCTGATGCCTTTGGCCATCCTGTTTTTGCTGTTGCAGCGCTTTTTGGTTGCGGGCGTCACGGGAGGTTCGCTTAAGCTGTAGCTGTCATGGGACGAGCAGTGCGATGACGGCGGCGGGGCCGTGGATGCCGACGGTCTGGTCGTTTTCGATATCGGAGGAACGGCTCGGTCCGGTGATAAAGTGAACATAGGAGGGCAGGTCGTCGCGGCGGGAGGAGAGTTCGTCCAGGACATCGCCGAGCCGCGGGCGAATCTGCGACCGGTGCACAACGACGAGGTGAACGGCGGGAAGCAGCGCGACGGATCGGCCCTGCCGCCGGTCGCTCATCAGGACGACCGTCCCGCTGTCCGCCACCGCGTAGGCGCAACCGGTCAGAACGGCGTGGACGCGGGTAAATTCGGACGGGCCGTCCGTATCCCACAGAACCGTGTCGTACGGACGAAGGACCTCCTGCAAGCCGTAGCGCGCGCTGAAATCTTCGTTCCATAGGCCGATACAGCCAGGTTGCAGATCGCGCAGGAGGGTAGACAGCGCTTCGCAAAGTTGCGCCGCGCCGTCCACCCGTTTCACTTCTCCGCCCAAGGCTTCCAGTTCCGCCTGAAACCGGTCTGCCGGATCCACGCCCGTCTGTGCCTCGCGCCAGAATGCGGGCGCTCCCACTTCCGTTGCCGCCCGTTCCGGCGCCTCTCGCAGAGGAGACGGGCGGCCGAGCCGCGCCGCGATGCGCGAGAAGAAGATCTCTTCGTTCACGGGTTCTCCTCCTTTTTTGGCTCCGCAGTTTGTCTGGACGACGATTGCAGTGTCCGCCAGCGTTCGCGAAAGGACGTTTCGGCCAGCGGCGGCGCTGTTCTGCTGGCCGTCCAACGGGCAAGGGGCCCGATGGCCGCCGTGATCGCCCCGCGCCGGACCAGCGGTCGCTGGACCACCCGTCCGGCGGCCATCGCCAGCCGATAGCGCTGATGATGACGAAAGACGGCCGCGAACGTCCGGAATACCGCCCGTTCCGCGCGGGGCGTTGCTCCGGACGCGACCTTGCGCTGGCGCAGTTTGACCAGCATGTCGTGCAGGGGGATTTTTACGGGGCACGCCTCATAACAGGCGCCGCAGAGACTGGAGGCGTAGGGGAGATCCGCGTACTTCTCGTCCTGTTGCAATAGCGGCGTCAGGACCGCGCCGATCGGTCCGGGATACACGGAGCCGTAAGCGTGGCCGCCGACCTGCCGGTAGACGGGGCACACGTTCAAACAGGCGCCGCAGCGGATGCAGTGGAGGACATCTTGGAAATCAGGGTCGCCCAACTGGCGCGACCGGCCATTGTCGAGGATCACGATGTGCAATTCCTGGGCGCCGTCCTGTTCTCCTTCCCGCCTTGGGCCGGTTACCAGAGAGAGATACGCGGTGATCTTCTGCCCGGTGGCGCTGCGCGGCAGCAGGTTGGCGAAGACCTCAAGGTCCGCAAAGGTGGGGATGACGCGCTCCATGCCCATGAGCACGATGTGCGTCCGCGGCAGATTGGCGACCATGTCCGCGTTGCCTTCGTTGGTGAACAGCGTGACGGTGCCGGATTCGGCAATGCCAAAATTGCACCCGGTGATGCCGACATCCGCATGGAGAAACTTCTCGCGCATCGTCTTGCGCGCAAATCCGGCGAGCGCCGCCGTATCGGTGGTCAGCGCCTCGCCGCCGGCTTTTGTGAACAGGTCGCGGATCTGTCCGCGGTTTTTGTGGATTGCAGGGATGATGATGTGAGACGGCGTCTCGCCCGCCAACTGAACGATGTATTCTCCAAGGTCTGTCTCAATGGTCTCGATGCCGGATTCCTGCAGGTGACGGTT
>JAJZZT010000251.1 GCA_021797415.1 Bacillota bacterium | reverse complement strand
CGGACACCATGGACTTAGATTTGACCACCAGCCGGCATTCTTTCTGCCGGATGATGTCCATCACGCAGTTTGCCGCCTCGTTTGCATCTGCGGCGAAGTGGACGTTTCCTCCGGCCGCGCGGACATTCCTGGCAAATTCGGCAAGATAAAAATCCAGATGGGCGATGGTGTGGGCACGGATCAGGCGCCCCTGTTCCCGCCATTTCTCCCACTGGCCGAGGGCGTCCGTACTGGCCCGCTTCTTGTCGCGTAAACGGTCGGCGGTGAAGCGGACGGCGGCGCGCAGAAAATCGTCCTGCAAGGCGGAGCGGGCGCGTGTCTGCATATCGCTTGTCGGCTGGTTCACCGGGGTTTTTCCCCCTCTGCGAGTAAAATGCCTTCGTGCAGCAGTTCGGCCAGGTGCATCACCCGGACGGCGCGGCCCTCGTGCCGCAGGCGGCCGCCGATGTTCATCAGGCAGCCCATGTCGCCGCTGACCAGGATTTCCGCCCCGGTCTCCACGACGTGCGCCGCTTTTTCCGTCACCATCGCGGCGGACAGATCCGCCATCTTAATGGAAAACGTGCCGCCAAAACCGCAGCAGTCGTCGGCGTAGGGCAGGTCCACCAGTTGCAGGTCGGCCACCTGGGAGAGCAACTGGAGCGGTTCGTCTTTTACGCCGAGCAGACGGGTTCCGTGACACGACGGGTGATAGGTGACTCTGTGCGGAAAACGGGCGTTAAGTGGCGGCGATCCCAGAACGCGCACCATGAATTGGGAGAACTCGTATGTCTTTTTCGCCAGATCGGCCGCCTGCCGCGCACGGCGGGGATCGGCCCGAAACAGGTCGGAATAGTAGTGCCGGACCATGCCCGCGCAGGAACCCGACGCCGTGACCACATACTCGGACTCGGCAAAGGCGTCGAGCAGGGTCGTCGCGACGGTGCGCGCCTCGTCCGCGTAGCCGCTGTTGAACGCTGGTTGGCCGCAGCAGGTCTGCTGTTCCGGAAAGTCGACCTCGACCCCGCAGCGGTTCAGGATATCGACCACGGCCTCGCCCACAGAGGGATAGAAGTTGTCGATGAGACAGGTGATGAAAAGTGAGACTTTCATGGGTTCCCCTCTTTGCAGGCACTCTCATGGATGTTGATATTGTATGCATATTTGTCTTCACCGTCAATTAATCTCACGAAAAGAGATTGATAAACACAGGCGATGCGTTGACAAAACATATAAAAAGAAAGATGATTAAAGAGCCTGTTCAAAAAGTGGGCAGGTAAGACCCACGCAGTGCAAGAAAGCAGACAGAAATGCGGACCGAGCGTAAGTTTTCGGGTACGTGAGGGAGCATTTCTGGCGATGACGCGGCAATGCGCCGGGGAGTTCTGCCCACTTTTTGAACTACCTCTTTAGAAGAGCCTGTTCAAAAAGGAACAGGGCGGTATGAGACCCGACACACGGGGGTGGACGCGCACTTGTTCGGAGTCCTTGCGGTGGATCTTGGCGCCTCAAACGGCAGAGTGATTCTGGGGGAATTCACCGGCGAACGTCTGCGGTTGCGTGAGCTGCGGCGGTTTCCCAATCGGCCTGTACATGAGCGGCAGAGCGTCCATTGGAACGTCCGCGCTCTTTTTGAAGAAGTTTTGGCAGGACTGGCGGAAGCGGCGGTGAGTGCTCCGGATCTGCGCGCCGTCGCCATCGACAGTTGGGCGGTGGACTTCGGTCTGGTTGACCGGCGTGGAGCATTGTTGGCCGAACCCCGGCACTATCGGGACCCGCGGCATGCGGAAGCCATGGAGGACGTGCTCGGACGGCTGGAGCGTTCTGCGCTGTTTGCCCGCACGGGCGTACAGATTCAGCCCATCAACACGCTCTTTCAGTTGTTCGGAATGCGGCGGGTGGAACCGGGCGTGCTGGATGCCGCGGACAAGCTGCTGCTGATTCCCGATCTTCTGAACTATTGGTTGACCGGTGTGCAGCGCGCCGAATTTACCAATGCCACGACGACCCAGATGCTGCACCCGGCGACGGGCGACTGGCACGTCGAACTGCTGGCGGAGTTGGGGTTGCCTGTGCGCGTTCTGCCGCCCGTGGCGCAGCCCGGCGCGGTGCTCGGCCCGCTGCGAAGCGGCTGGTTTGAGCCGTCCCCAGCTCTTGGAAACGTGCAGGTGGTGCACACCGCCTCGCACGACACCGCGGCGGCCGTGATCTCCGTGCCGCGCCGCCATTCCCGCTTTGCCTACATCAGTTCAGGCACATGGTCGTTGCTGGGAACGGTCGTGCCTGCCCCGGTCATCGACAAACGGACAGAAGAGTGGAATTTTACAAATGAAGGTGGAGTAGGAAATTATCGATTATTGAAAAATGTGATGGGGCTGTGGCTGTTGCAGGAAACGCAGAGGATCCTATCCGAGAAAGGGCTTCCGGCCGATGTCGGGACGCTGCTTTCGGCCGCGCGCGCGGCGCCGCCGTTCACGTGCCTGTTTGATCCGGACGACCCGCGCCTTTTCAATCCCGTCGACATGGTGGAGGCGATCGGACAGATCTGCGCGGAGAGCGGACAGCGACGACCGGCGAACGAAGGCGTTCTGGCGCGCGGCATACTGGAGAGTCTCGCGCTCAAGTATCGCATGGTGCTCGAACAGCTTGAGACGGTCGTCGGAACGCATTTTTCCGAACTGCACATCGTCGGCGGCGGGTCGCACAACGAACTGTTGAACCAGTTCACAGCCGACAGCACGGGCAGGACGGTTATTGCCGGGCCAGCCGAGGCGAGCGCCATGGGCAATGTGCTGGTGCAACTCCTTGCGTTAGGAGAACTTAGTTCCGCCGACGAGATGGGAGACATCGTGCGGCGATCTGTGGAAACCAGAGTGTACTTCCCCGCGGACGGGGAGGCCTATGCACAGGCGTATGGATATTTTCAAGGCCTGCTCAAACAGCGGGAGAAAAGGGGTAACGGTGATGGCAGTGTATGAAGCGCCAGGCGCATTGCGGGAACTGGCGGAACGTTCAAACAAACTCGGAAGCGATCGCAGCGTCTGCAACTGGGGAGGCGGCAACACGTCGGTCAAAACGCGGGAGATTGATCACATGGGCCGCGAGATCGATGTGCTCTGGGTGAAAGGGAGCGGGTCGGATCTGGCGGAGGCGACTACAAAGAGTTTCACCGCGCTGCGCCTGTCCGAAGTGCTGCCGCTGTTCGAACGCGAGGCGATGACGGATGAGGAGATGGTCGATCACCTCGCGCACTGCATGCTTGACAGCAAACAGCCCCGGTCTTCCATCGAGACTCTGCTGCACGCGTTTATTCCCTACAGGCATGTCGACCACACGCATCCTGACAGCATCATCTCGCTTTGCTGCAGCGATACGGGACGAGAGTTAGCGCGGGAGATCTTCGGTTCCCGAGCGGTGTGGGTTCCGTACATCCGGCCGGGATTTGCCTTGTCAAAATTGATCGGGGAGGCGGTGCGCAGTCATCCCGCGTGCGAACTCGTGCTTATGGAGAAGCACGGGCTGATCACATGGGGCGACACTTCGGAAACGTGCTACGAAAACACGATGCGGATCATT
>JAJZZT010000419.1 GCA_021797415.1 Bacillota bacterium | reverse complement strand
CAGTTCAGCGTCCGTCAACTCATCGAGCGTTCTTTTGTTTTCCAGACAATACCGCACCACACGCCCGACGACTTCGTGCGCCTGGCGAAACGGCAGACCTTTTTCGACAAGATAATCGGCCATGTCGGTGGCGGCGCTGAAATCGCCCCGCAACGCCGCAGCGATGGATTCCCGCCGCACCCGCAGCGTACCGAGCATCGCGGCGAACAGCCGCAGGGTGAGCTGCACTGTGTCGAGCGCGTCAAAAAAGCCCTCCTTGTCTTCCTGCAGGTCCTTGTTGTACGCCAGAGGCAGCCCCTTGCATGTGACGAGCAGCGCCTGCAGATGGCCAAACACGCGGCCGGCCTTGCCGCGCGCGAGTTCCGCCACATCCGGATTCTTCTTTTGCGGCATGATCGAAGACCCCGTGGTGAACGCGTCGTCCAGCTCGATGAAACCGAACTCCTGGCTTGTCCAGAGGATCAGTTCCTCGGCGAGGCGCGACAGGTGCACCATGATGATCGACAGGGCAGACAGGCCTTCCAGCAGATAGTCGCGGTCGCTCACCGCGTCCATGCTGTTCTCGTACAGGCGCGAAAAGCCCAGTTCCCGCGCGACCTGCTCCCGGTCGACGGGAAATGTCGTCCCGGCGAGCGCACCCGCCCCAAGCGGCATGATGTCCGCACGCGCCGTCGCGTCCGCCATCCGTTCCCTGTCACGCTGCAGCATCCAGAAGTAGGCCAGCAGATGGTGCGACAGCAGGACGGGCTGCGCGCGCTGCAGGTGCGTATAACCGGGGATGATGACATCCAGGTGATCGCCCGCGAGTCTGACCAGCACCCGCTGCAGCTCCGCAACCGCTTCGCGGACAGCGCCAAATTCCGCCAGCGCGAACAGGTGCATGTCCAGGGCCACCTGATCGTTCCGGCTGCGCCCCGTGTGCAGGCGCCCTCCGGCCGGACCGATCAGTTCGGTGAGCCTGTGCTCGATGTTCATGTGCACATCTTCCAGTTCCCGCCGCCACACGAAATCTCCCGCCTCAATCTCGGCGCGCACCCGGCGCAGGCCATCCTCGATGGCCGCCGCGTCCCCGGCGCTGATGATGCCGCGCGCGCCGAGCATACGGGCGTGCGCGATGCTGCCCTGGATATCGTGCGGCCACAGCCGCCGGTCAAAATGAACGGAGGCGTTGAACGCCTCCACCAGTTCATGCGGCGGTTTGTCGAACCGTCCGCCCCACATCGCGTTTGCCGCGGCGTCGGGAGAAGATTTTCCCAGTTCGCTCATGGTATCGCAAGCTCCTTATCTCTTCTCGCACAACTCTTGTCGGACTACCCCTCTGATACGTGTCCGACAAGAGTTGAGGTAAGATGCAAACAGGGGTTTGATGAAGCCTTTGCAGGCGCGCGTAGTGTACGAAGTCGGTACATGAGCACGCCTGCAAAGCGCGAGTCGAAGCCCTGCGCCGCAGAGTTCTCTACTCTTGTCGGACTACCCCTCTGATACGTGTCCGACAAGAGTTGAGGTAAGATGCAAACAGGGGTTTGATGAAGCCTTTGCAGGCGCGCGGAGTGTACGAGGTCGGTACATGAGCACGCCTGCAAAGCGCGAGTCGAAGCCCTGCGCCGCAGAGTTCTCTACTCTTGTCGGACTACCTCTTATGAGTTTTGCGTGACACTGGCGTGCAGCCGGGTAGGCAACCCCCACAGCGAGATGAAGCCGACCGCCGCCTTGTGGTCAAACTGGTCGTCCGTCGCATAGGTGGCGAGGCCGTGATTGTACAGGGAGTAGGGCGACGAAGACGCGGCCGCGTGCACGGACCCCTTGAACAATTTCAGCCGCACCGTCCCGGTCACCGTACGCTGCGTCTCGGCGAGAAACGCGTCGACCGCGCGCTTCATCGGCGAAAACCAGAGACCGTTATAGACCGCCTCCGCGTATTTTTGCTCCATGACCGGCTTGATCTGCATCACTTCGCGCGTCAATGTCAGGTGTTCGAGTGCCTGATGGGCGCGAATCAGCGAAATGGCGGCCGGCGCCTCGTAGACTTCGCGCGACTTGATGCCGACCAGCCGATTCTCCACGTGGTCGATGCGCCCGACGCCATGGGCGCCCGCCAGCGCGTTCAGGCGCGTCACGAGTTCCGCCAGTTTGAGCCGTTCCCCGCCCAGGGCCACGGGCACGCCCTGTTCGAACGACACGTCCGCGTACGCCGGTTCATCCGGCGCGTTTCGCGGGCTTGTGGTCCACTCAAACGCCTCCTCCGGCGCCTCGGCCCACGGGTCTTCCAGCACGCCCGCCTCGCAACTGCGACCCCACAGGTTGGCGTCGACGCTAAACGGGCTGTCGAGCGTCACGGGCACAGGAACCCCGTGCCGTTTCGCGTAGGCGATCTCCTCGTCGCGCGACCACGCCCACTCGCGCACCGGAGCGACGACCAACAGGTCGGGCGCGAGCGCGGCGGCCGACACGTCGAAGCGCACCTGGTCGTTGCCTTTTCCTGTGCAGCCATGCGCGATCGCCTCCGCCCCGACCTCGCGCGCCGCCTCCACCATCAGTTTGGTGATGAGCGGCCGCGACAGCGCGGCCGACAACGGATAGACACCCTCATACAAAGCGTTGGCAAAAATACTTGGAACGATAAATTCTTCCGCAAAGCGGTCGCGCGCGTCCACCATGCGCGAATCCACGGCGCCGATGGACAATGCCTTTGCCTTGACGAACGCCAGATCCTTGCCCTCGCCCACGTCAAGCGACAGCGCCACCACATCGTAATCCTGCTCAGTCAGCCACTTGATCGCCACCGACGTGTCCAATCCACCCGAATACGCCAGCACAATTTTCTTTTTCGCCATGAATGATCCTCTCTCTTCCCTGGAAATGCCCTCAGCGCATCCCCGCCCCCATCGTCGCAACGAGAACCGCTTTTTGCGCGTGCAGGCGATTTTCCGCCTGGTCAAACACGACGGACTGCGGTCCGTCAATCACGTCTGCGTTCACCTCTTCGCCGCGGTGGGCAGGCAGACAGTGCATGAATATCGCCCGGCCCGCGGCGGCTGCCAGCAGCGCCGCGTCCACCTGGTATCCGGCAAACGCGGATTGCCGGGCCTCCGCCTCCGCTTCCTGGCCCATGCTTGCCCAGACGTCCGTGTAGACCACGTCCGCTCCCGCCACGGCGGCAAACGGATCGTACCCCGCCGCCACGGAACCGCCCGCCGCTTTTGCCCACGCCGCCGCCTGGCCGGTCACGCCCGCATCCGGCTCATAGCCTTTTGGCGTCGCTGACCGCACGTTCATCCCGACGAGCGCGCCTGCCTGCATGAGCGAGTGCAGCATATTGTTCCCGTCTCCCACGTACGCCAGCGTGAGGCCGCGCAAATCACCGAACACCTCCTGGATGGTGAGCAGATCGGCCAACGCCTGGCATGGATGGTGGGCGTCGGTCAATCCGTTGATCACCGGCACGCTCGCGTGCAGCGCCAGTTGCGCCAGCTTTGCATGCGCAAACGTGCGCACCATGATCCCGTCCACGTAGCGCGAGAGGACGCGCGCAGTGTCCGCGACCGGCTCGCCGCGCCC
>JAJZZT010000299.1 GCA_021797415.1 Bacillota bacterium | reverse complement strand
TTCGACCAGGATGCGCTGCCAGTATCGCGTCCTGTGTTGCAGATCCTTGGGGTTGGCGCGAAAGCCCAGGCTGTCGGCGGGCAATTTAAGCTCTTTTTGCGACGACGCCTGGTGCGTCACCACACCCAAATAGACCACGAGCGCCGCCAGTCGACAATCCTCCACGGTGAGGTGCACGACGGCGCGTTCCCATCGCGTGAACGAGTCCAAATTCATGTAGGCCGCTAATTCCGCGAGTGAGAGCGATGTCATCTGTGCAACGAGTCGGTCAAACTGCGCCTGCCGGGCAGCGGAGTCCACCATCGTGCGCTCCGGAACCAGCAGGCGCGAAATCTGTCGGTAGCGAAAACGAATCGGCAGGGTGAACAGGGGTTCCACCGGGCGTGCCTCCTTTGGGGGTTAGATGGGTGCGGATCGTGGTCTTCGATCAGAATGACGAGTTTCGGGTCTCTGACCCTATCGTAGCAAAGAAATCGGCGGTTGGAAGGTATGAGCCCGTATGGTCTACTCTGGCCGCAGACGCTTGGGAAGGGACGAGTCACGCCCACGAATGCAGCAGAACGATATTGACCCGGCGGTTCTGGCGCATCCCTTGCACCGTCGTGTTGGTGGCCACCGGATGGTACTTGCTGAATCCCTGCGACGAGCAGCGCGTCGGAGCCACCCCATGCGCGACAAGAAACTGGACAACGCCGGCGGCGCGATCGACGGAGAGAAACCAGTTGCTCGGGAACTGCGCCGTGTGAATGGGCGCGCTGTCCGTGTAGCCGTTGACCTGGACGCGATTGTGCACCGTATCGAGAAATGGGACGAGCCCGATCAGGATGTGCTGTGCCGTCTGGCGCCACGAGTCGGAGCCTGTGGCGAACAGAACATCCGCATGGATGGCGATGCGGATGCCACGAGCCCCATTGACTGCCGTGACGGCGCCGTGCAGATGATGCGTGCGGATGTACGTCTGCAACTTCGCGAACAGGTTGGAAAACACCTGGTCTTCGTGCAACATCGCGTGGACCTGAGCGGCTTGCTTGGGCCGCAGTGAAATCTGCTGCAATCGGCCCTTCCCGCTCGATGTGGAAGAAACCTTCCCTCTTTGGCGACGTGCGCCCAACGCGGCCGCACGATGGGCTTCCCGAGATTTAGTGTACGATTGTTTCCGCTTCGTGAGCTGACCCCTATCCTGAGTGCCTGTCATTTCGTCACAAATAGGCAGTCTGTAACCTTTTCCTGCTGTGATCGTCTATCTTTTCAGTGGTGTCTCGAATGGAGGGTGGATCACATGAAGCACGCTCGTTGGCTCGCTCATTCTATATCTGGAGCCCTGGCCTTGCTGACGGTAGCGAGTGTCCCCGTTCCTGCTTTTGCAGCTGTTGCAAATCATGAGAAACGCGTTGAATTTCCTCAGATCGTACGCATGGCCATGAGTCAGTTCAACGCAACGGCGAGGGCTGGTTCTCAAGCACCCACGATTTTTCCTGTCGCCGCGTCCGGCAGTGTGGACGAATATTATCAAACACAGGCGTCCATGGGTCCAATTCAAGGAGTACCCGGGTTTGAATCCGGCTACTTTGTCCAATTGTCCTCGTCCATCGCTCCGCTGGCTGACTTTCGCGGAGCCCACTTTATGACGGTTGCCGATGCCTCGAACGCTTTTACGCCGATGGTCGAGCGTATCGTCGCGGGATCGGTGGGTTCTGTGAATGTTGGTTTCAAGAGCAGCGGTGCAACCACCCCAGTGACTTCGACGCGCGTCACGGCACAACTGTCTTCAGTGAGTCTCGGTTCAGGGCACACGGGCAGCTTGGCTGTGAGCCGAACGTCGAATACCTCCGACATACGATGGTCTGAAGGGCGCTGGAACATCCAGGTGGAGCACGTCGGAGGTACAGCGTCCGAAACAGGAATTGCGCGGAGTATCACCGCATATCTGCAGACCCACTTCCTGCCGGTTCCGCTGTATAAGGGAGCGATTGTCGTGCGCACAGGCAGCCACGGCATCGAAGCAACGGTGGTTTGGCAGCGGGGTGACGAAGTGTACGGGATCGATGTGTTCCCAAGTGCGAAAGATTCCGTGACAACGGCGCTTGGGATGGTTATCTCCATGCGTCCGTATTCCAGTTCCGCCAACACGACTGGCTTGTCGTTGCCACAGGCAAGCACTGCCTCCAGCACGACCCCCGACCAAGGGCAGGTAGCGGGTTCGCTTCAGAGTCTCCACATGCTCACAGCGCAAGATGGTTGGGCGTTCGACATCGTCGGGAATCAGGTTCAATTGATACGCACGGTGGACGGGGGGCACCAATGGGAAGTCATTCAAACTCCGTCTGTACAGGTGGGCTCAATAGTGGGCCATTTGTTCGCCGGGCCTGGCAGTGCATGGATTGCAGAGCAGTCACAGCGCCCAGGTAATTCACCGCTGGTCTATTTTCTTCGGACGCAAAACGGCGGGCGTTCGTGGGAAACGGTGGGTCATCTGACACTGCCGCAAACCATGCCTATCCAGTCCGTGCAACTGGATCCGATTAGTTCTACTGCCGGATTCGTCATGGTTGAACCCCAACATGGAATGAGCGGTGAACCTGGACTTCTGTACGCCATGGGACGGAGCGGAACTCAGTTCACGCTCGTGGGGAACAACCTCTTCCCCACGGTGCATAGCTCCAGCAGGATGAACCGCCTCCCGGACGGCGGATGGATTCATTTTACCTCCCCTCAGATCGGGTGGCTTGTGGCCGCGGACTGTACGACGTGTCCTCGGCATTTGTATGAAACGGTTGACGGGGGAACTACCTGGAGCAGCGTTGTGCTCCCTGTACCGCACTCGGACTATGGACGCACACCGAATCCAGTGTCCGCGCCTTTTGCGCCACATACCGGCGGAGCATTGTATCTGGCCGCACCCTTGCAAGGTCAAAAAGGGTTGAACCCAAGCGAACTGTACAGCTACGGCTCCGCCCCCGCAGACTCCGCTGCGCATCTCTGGCGCGTTGATGGGGTTCTACCTTCGCACACGGGTCCAATTCAGTTGACGGCCTCCCGGCCAAACTACATCGATTTTGTCAGCGCCACCGACGGATATGCACTGGGAACGCAACACCTATTCAAGACTCAAAATGGTGGACGGACTTGGTCCGTGTTTTCCGGTGCTTTGCCGAAACCAGCCGCTTCGGCGAGTCTTGCGGGAATCGACTTCGTCAACGCCCAAACAGGATGGATTCTGTGGTACACCTACCCGCTGAACGGTAAGGTGACCAGCGTACTGTACAAAACAGTAGACGGTGGTCGCGCATGGGAACGAGTTCTATCCACTCGTCCTGCCCCGCTGTTTTGACACCCCGCCCGAGGCGGAAGAAACGGACGGTACCGGCGCGGGATGGAGCAGCGACACCTGCTGCAAGAGTCCCCGCCCGCCGCTGGACGAAGAGAGATGAATCGCTCTTAAGCCCCGTAACCGGGTTGGACAGACTCCCAGCTGGATAGGATACTAGAAGCAGCGGGAGGATGAGAAGAATGGAACGGCGGAATTTCTCGGCACAGTTCAAACAGCAGATCGTTCGTGAA
>JAJZZT010000372.1 GCA_021797415.1 Bacillota bacterium | reverse complement strand
TCGCCTGAACGGTATTGGAAACCAGATGCGAGGACGTATCGACGGCGATCGTCATGCTTGCGCCCGGAGCCACTCCGGGTCCGCCGCGCAACGTCGCCGGCGAGGGAATGAGGAACCGGATCCGCGTGTCCGACCAACGACTGACCTGCACCTTGTAGGCATCCGCGGGCGCTCCCCAATTCATCCCGCCGACAGACACATAGACGTAGCCCGCTCCCTGCGACGGACCGAAGTCCTTGCCGGAAAGCGTCACATAGTTGCCGGACGAATCGGACGTCGCGGACACCGCCGTAATCAGCGGCGGCGATGATGACGCTGCGAAGACCCCGCCGCCGCCGGTCGATCCTCCCGGAAGAAGGGCGGGTAAAGGCGCGGACGGCGAAGGGTTCACGGGGTGCGTCGGCTTGCTGACGACAACAGAGGTGGGCGGGACCGCAGGCGCTCCGGGCACATCCGTCGCTGTCACAGCTTTGGACGTGTTGTTGACCAAAAACCACGTGTCGCCGCCGGCATTGCTCACATCCGCTTGGAGCAGCCCGCCGCCTGTCTTCGTGTAGAGAACCGCACCCGAACCAATCGCTTTCATCAGGGCAGCGTATGCCGTCGCATCGGGATAAAAGGTGTTGACGAACGGTTGCGGACCCTGACCGTTGGCCAGCAGGGAGAACACTCCGTAGGGGGTGTTTGGCGTCAGGTCGGGCTGCGAGGTGTTCACGACCCCGTTTTGCATCAGCTGATGCGCATCCCCGTGCAGGCTCCACCAGTCAACCTGGGTGGCCCCGTTTGCAACCCACAGCACCATGCTCTCCGTGAGTGCAGCCGCGTAGACGGGTTGAATGCTCTGCGGCGGCTCCATCTGATACGGGTTGAACTCCGTGACCCAAATCTGAATGCGCGAGGCGTACTGGGGAACCACGCTGGAGAGCTGGCTTCGCGTCGCGCGCATCAGGGCCGGGATCACGTTCAGGGACCGCAGCAGGCCGGTATTGCTTTGAATTTTTGCATTCAGATAGCTGTGCACACTGATGAACTGGATATAGGGCGCTGTCTCGCGCAAAACCGACTGGTTCCACATCTGATTGACCGGGGTCAACTGGCTGTTGGTGCCCATGATGTAATCGACGCCGACAAGCAGGTTCGGCGCAACGGCATGAATCGCTCGGGCGACGGCCACGGCCACGGCCGCGTAACGCGCCGGCGTCCGCTGTGCGTGGCCGGGCGCTCCCCAACCGGTATACTCCTCGCTGCCGATCACGATCGCTCTGACCGGGATGTGGTGCGCGAGGATGTATTGCGCAACCTGCGTGGCGTTTTGCGCTTCTGAAGCCGGATTCCACATGCCGGCAGGACCGATGTTGAGGATGAACAGGCCCTTGGTCCCGGTGTCCCTTAACACCGATCCCCAAGCGTTCAGGGACAGTGCCTGCGGATGTGTACCCAGACGGCCGGTGGACCAGTGCATGACGGTGTTGGTTTTCCAGTTCCAATTCCACATGTTAGGGAACTGCTGCACACCAACGCCCAGTCTTCTGATGGCGGATGGTGTCGAGGGACTTGTCATCTGCCAATCCCACGATCCGATGTTGACGCCAAATTCGCCCCTGACAACCCTTGTCGCCGTAAATGGGCTGCTGTCTGTGCGATACAGCGCCGAGCTCCCGGCGACCAACCCGGCAAATATCGTCCCTCCGATCACCCCTCCGATCGTCATCCTCTTAAAAAAAGCTAATTTAGCAAAAAATAGACGCATGTCAAGTCCTCCACAGAACAGATCCTCAACTGATCACAAGTTTTTCGTGCAGATGTGCGCGTGTCCCTGCCGCGGCAGGCGCGACGCTGCCCAGTGCAGAATGCGCGCGCGCGCCATGTCCTGCCATGATCGCACCCGCAAACTGGCGAATGAAGACCAAGTAATTGTGAAGAAAGATCGATTGAGTCGCTGACAGCGGTGAAATCCCCTGCTGATCGGGATACTTGAGATTCAACAGATCAGGGATAGCCTTTGGTACCTGGCCGATCACAGAACTGTTCGGAGGGAGACCGAGAAAGACGGGAGCCGCGGTCTCCGAACGCACATAGGCCGTGCGGCCCCTGTACTTGACCGTGAAGTTGTACACCGTATCCATGAACATGTCGCGTTTGCCTCCCAGTGTTTTGGGCGGCAGCAGCACGGTATACACGGTGGCAGAGATTCCTTTTGCGACGTCCAACACATTGGAACTGACGATCTGCGAACCGTGGAACAGAAGGCAGTTGCTTTCCGTGTACCCCTGCAGGCTGATCGGCTGGTAGGTCCACCACAGTTCGGAGAGCGCATAGTCTCCCTGCGCGGTCTGGTACGTCATGGCCGTACTTTTGGCGCCCGGCCCAAGAACGGACGCCTCGTCATAATTGCCCAGCAAAGAACGATGCCAGCCCAGGATCTGCGGCATCATTTTCGAAAGGACGTCGGTTTTTACGGTGAGTGGCTTGCCGACCGTTCCGATCGTGGTTTGATACAGCGGAAATAGCAGCAAAGTCAGGGCGCCAAAGGAGAGCACGGATACACCGAGGCGAAATTTTCCGGGTCGGCGGAGAAATTGACCGCGCGTGAAGTTGCGGCTCTCCATGCCGATCGCGTGAGCAAACTTCATGATAACGGCGACCATCAGGACAAATAAGATAAGACCCAATACGGGATGCAGGACGCCCAGGGAAAAATTTGGACCAAACAGGCGGATCGATCCGATGATCAGGCCCAGGCGCAGCAGATTCGCGAGCAATGCCAAAACGGCGGCCAACGCGACGGCGATCAACTTTTTCCAGAAAGGACCCAGGAATGAAACCAGAATGATCGGAAACAGGATGACGACGGCCAGCAGGCTGTCCGCCCCGCTGCAGACGGATGTCACATAGACGGTGATGTGATGGGTTCCATAAAACACGTTGTACGCCCCGACGCTGCCCGCGTCGCGCAGCCAGGAAACGGTGTGCGCAAGACCGATGATGACCCGGTTTGCCATCGTTTCGAGCAGCGGGTTTGTCACATTCACGATCGCAGAATACAGCGGCGGCCAGGTCACCCACAGATAAGCGAGCGGCCGGGCGACATAACGCGTGACGCCGACGCCAAACATGAGCCACGCCATTCCCAGCGCCCAAAACGGCCACACGAGCAAGCCCGCGCTCTGTCCGACAAAAACATACTGCCACGCGTGCATGCCGAACACGAGCAGGCTCCCTGCCAGAGCCAGCAGCGGAATGCCCGCCAGGCCATTGAGCTCCGCGTCGTCATTGTAGGAGACGGCGCGCCGGAGAGCCCAGCCCGCCCACGTGAAGGCGAACACCGGGATCCAAATCAGGTACGCGTAGGGCGTGTCGGCCAGCGCCGCCGTCCACAAGGGCGTTGTGTAGGGTATGAGGGGAAGCGTGCTTGCCATCACCCACGCGCCGATCCAGAACAGGGATGAGATCTTTGTCCCGGCTCTCCCGGTCGTATGCGCGGTAACCTTCCGCGACAGGGGCACTTGCATGGACACAGGCAAAACCTCCTTACAGTGGTTGTTCAAAAAGTGGGCAGAACTCCCCGGTGCATTGCCGC
>JAJZZT010000148.1 GCA_021797415.1 Bacillota bacterium | reverse complement strand
CACGCTCCCCGTCACGCCGCGCGAGATAGACAGACCCGCCGGCGCCTCTCCCGATCAAGCGTTCGACCACATAGGAACTTCCGCGCCACTTACCCACAAAACCGACGCCCACCTGCAGAAGATCCGCACGCTCCAGTCCGTCTTGCTTAAACGACATCATGCCGCACATTCCCCGCAGGCGAGTCAACCGCCAGCATCGTATGAATGGCCAGTTCCAGCGCGGGGCCTGTGGGCGTATTGCCGGCGGGCCGCAGCCCGTCGACGACGTTCGCGATCATTCCCCCGCGAATCCGCCTGTGCAAGACGGCGGTTTCTCCCCGTTCGCCTGGATAGGTGACGACAAACAGCTCCGATTCGCCCGCACGCGCCTTGAGGCCGAATTCCAGATCGCGAATCGCCTCCCGCACAGCGTCCATCTTGCTTGTCATACTCGCCGACACGTCGATGACCAGTCCCATTTCAACCAGCACCTCTTCCGTCATCCGATCCACGACGCGGGCCACCTTCGACCGCGTCTCGGGCGGCAGCGCATCCGCGTCGCCGCCGATGATCCCGCGCAATTCGGCATTAACCACCTGATGAAGCGTCAGTTGCATCGTTTGCCTCGTCACCATCTGCATCGTCTGCGACAAATCGGTCGCCCGTACAATCCTGCACATCCCCCCGCCCGCATCGGCAATGTTGCGCGCCTCCGTCCGTCCTCGTTCGCCGAGAGCTCCATCATCCACAATGCCGATCACGCTCGTCGCAATGCCGCGTTCTCTGCCGGTCTGCGCAACATAAACTGGATCTGCGCCAAAATTCGAACATCCATCCGTGATCAGAAGCAACTGCCGCAGCGTTGGTTCGCCAGACATACCTGTCACTCCTACAAAAAAGACTTAACGGACAGTATTCCCAGTCTGGCCTGTGATCATTCCCCCTAAATCTGGACGAGACGCCTGGCCTGCGCGCCCGCCGGCGTCCTTCGCGGATAGCGAATGGCCGGAACGTTGGTAAGCTTGATCGTCGCCCAATCCGGTTTATGCGGATCAACCCGGGCGCACACAACCGTCATGTCGTCCTTGATGACACCCCCTCCCACACGAACCGCCAATTCAAGCAGCAAATCCGCGATGATCTGAGGATCGCTCCCGTCCATGCGCTCCAATTGCCTGCGCACCCATTCCTGCGGCTCTCGCATCCGTGAAACCGCTTCGAGAACGCCGTCCGATATAAACACGAGAATATCCTTTTCACAAAGCGCCACCCGCTTTGTCTGCACATCGATATCGTGCAAAATGCCGATCGGCACATTGTCGCCGTCGATGGTCATGACGGTCCGCCCCCGCTTGATGTACGTGGTGACCGAACCGATCTTGAGAAACTCTGTTTGCAGCGTGTACAGATCGACGATGGCAAGATCGAGCGTTGCATACATCTCCTCGCGCGAACGCAGCAGTAACACGGAATTGACGGTGCGCACGGCGACACTCTCATCAAACCCGGCTTTGAGCAACTGGGAAACAAGCCGGACCGCCGCGGACGATTCACGGCCTGCGCGCTCGCCGTTGCCCATGCCGTCGCTGACCGCGATCGCGTAACGGCCGTTGCCGATATCCAGCGCGCTGAACGAATCGCCGCTTTGCAACGCGCCGTCCTTGGCCGCGCTGGCGAATCCCGCAACCACGTCGAACAGGCGCGCGGAGGTGAGCGTCACTCTCTGATACGCGCCATCCTGGGACAGATCCGCCCGCTGCACGGCGATCGTCTCGCCGAGGATCTCCGACAGAAGCGGCGCGATCAGTTTTCCACATTCATCGTGACCGCTCGGGTGCACCTGCAGCACCTCAATTTCCACTTTCCCCTCCTCCAGCGACACGATGTCGATCCCCTGCACCTGCAGGCCGAGCTCGCAAAGCGCGCTTGTGATCTGCGCCTCCTGCTTGCGGCTCGTCCCATTCTCACGCTGGATTTGCCGCGCCAGGTCCTCCATGATCGATGCCACCCCGGACAACTGGGATGCGACAAGTTCCCGATTATCCGTCATCTGATGATGAATCGCGGCGGCGCGCCGGACTGATTCGGCGGATCGCCGCAGAGTCGGCAACAACTGTTCCAGTTTGATACAGCGGCTGTACATTTCGCGGGGCGCGTGCCTTGGCGGCATATCGGGCCGCTCGCTCAGGGCCGCCAACGTTTTTTCCATGGCGGCGCGCGTACCCGCGCTGTCCGCGCCAAAACACTGGTTTACCTTTCGGCAGTGGCTGCACAATTCATCGACCGTCGCGTCGATCGCCTGTGTGGACCACACCGTCTCATCCGCCGGGGAATCCGCCACGTCGAAGAATGATGACGAAAGTTGGGAGAAGACACTTGCCACCTCATGGATGCGCGATGTGAGCAGTTCCTTGACGCGCCGCGCATGCTCCTGTCGGTTCTGAAGGAATTCGGGGGTTCCGGGGACATAGCGCGCCAGGAGCGAATATGCCGATTTGGGCACCAGAAAAAAGAGTCCGACAGAGAGCAGCGCCTCCTCCGCGCCATGGATCACGGCGACGGCGGACTGATCGTACAGGCTGAGCGCCACTGACCCCACCAAAAATCCTCCCGCTGTCGCCGCCCGGCCGGAATCGCGCAGGATTCCCGCCAGCACACCGCCAAACGCCAGCATCCCGATCAGCGGCGCGAACGACAGTGCGCCAAGCGATACGATCACACCGGTGACGGCGCCCACCGCGCCGCCAAGGCCGGCGCCGCCCAAGTATGCGAACAGAACGACGACCAGCCTGGCCAGCATGCCCTCCAGGGATACTCCGGCGACATGGAGGCCCCGCAGGCCGGAGAGCAGGGATGCCAGGAGAATGGCAAGGCCGAGCAGTTCATCCCAGCGAAGCGGTTTTTGCGGGCGCAGCGAAGAGAGCAGCGGAGGCATCTGCAAGAACATCACAGTCAGCACAAAAGCGAGAAACCCGTCCGCCGCCGCCAACAGCACGGCGTACCAGGTGAACGTCGCCAGCGGCAGCGTGAACCCGATGCGAAATCCGGCGTCCACGGCGAAAACCAGAAACGGCGCCACGTGGATGTCCACGCGCTCAACCCGCTCCAGCACGTACATCAAGAGACGGTACGCGCCGATCAGCGCGATGGTCAGATAGGGGTTGATCCCGGACGACTGCGCGGAAAAAGACCCGAGTGTCAGCCCTGCCGCCATCCAGACCGCCGACCCTTTGCGCATGTACAGCGACGCCGCGAAAGCCGCCAGCACAAAAGGCGTCAGGTCTCCAAGCAGGACGGCCCGGCCGAGCAGGACTCCGACCGCAAAAACGAGCAGCATGAAGATGAGGCGCTGTCCTCCCGATTTTGCGCTTTCACGCTTTGCAGCGCCCGTTTCCGCTCCCGCGCGCTCTGACCGCATGCCGTACGGCGTCCGGCGCGCTCGCGTTTCAGAAGTCACCAGCCGCATGACAGGACGCTCTGTCCCCGGATTTTGCTTGCCCATCTGATTTTTCCGAGTCATATCGCGCACCACCCGATCATAGAATGGTTTAATTGTAGATGCGCCTTCAGGCGAATTTTGTCGCATGCTGTTGCCGCAATAGACATA
>JAJZZT010000343.1 GCA_021797415.1 Bacillota bacterium | reverse complement strand
TCTCTCGCCCCGCTGCTGCGCCTGCTTCTGACCAACCTGTACATCGACCTGCGGATCAGGCGCGAGGGATACGACCTCGAATTGCAGGCCGGTTCGGGTGACGCGTGATATGGCGCCGGACGACACACTCTGGCGGGAGCGGCTGCACGCCATCCTGGCGGAGCCCGTCTATCACCCACAGATCCGCCGCCCGCTGTTCGGCGGACTGCTGGAAGCCGTATGGCACTGGATTGCCGTTCATATTTTCATCTTTCACGTCCCCCACGCGTCCGTGCCGCGGGCGGCCGGTTATGTGATGCTGGCTGTCGCCCTTGGCGCCGCGCTGCTGTTTTTCCGCAGGCTGACTTTCAATCCGCGGGTGAACCGGTCGGCACAATCGCATGCGGACGGATCCCGCCCCCTCGCCGCCGCGCAATGGCTCCAGCGCGCGGACGAAATGTTGCAGTCCGGAGACGAGATTGAGGCAAGCCGCCTACTTTTTCGCGCGGCGCTCACTCATCTGGCGCAGGAAGGCCACATCCGTCCGGGAGCCGACAGAACAAACGGCGAGTATGTGCGCGCGCTGTTCCAGAACCGTCCGTCCGAGGCGGGCGAACTGCAGGCGATTGCCGCAGACTGCGACATCCTGTGGTACGGCGCTCCGGCGATCGACACCGCCACATTGGCGCAACGCATACGCCACCGTGTGGCCGCGCTGCTTGCCGGAGGTGATCCGGCTTGAAACGCTCCCGCCTGGCGCTGTGGATCGCCCTTTTGCTCCTCCTGTACGCGCTCAGCGCGCTGTTTGCGGCCCCCGCTCCGCAAGTGAGTCAACCTGCGGGAACATCGTACAGCGCCGCGCCTAACGGCGCCATGGCCCTGTTCCAGTTGCTCGCGCAGAAACCCGCGGCAGGCGCCGTTCACCTGCGGCTGGAGCCGGCGGCACTCGCGAAGTGGCACGCGACGCCGAAAAACCTCTTGATCATCGAACCACAGCAGGATGATTCGACGCGAACAACCGGCCAGTGGCTGCAACTCGCGCGCCGGGGATACCGTGTGATTGAATTGACCGATCACAGGACTCCCCTTGTCTCCGCGCTGGGTCTCCAGTGGCACGCGGCACGCCTGGCGCCGCCGGGCGTGCGTTCGGGCGCGGCTCGGACAGACACGGTGCAAAACCGCGCGCGTCAGCGGACGGTCCTTCTAAGCGGCGCCGCGACCCAGCTTTCATTTGTGCCGCCCGGCAGAGCGCCGCAGACATCGGTAACCACGCGATGGCATGTCAGTTCTTTGCCGCAGGCGCCGACCCTGACGGGCTGGAGAAAGACGGACGGCAGATGGATGCTCTCTCCGGAGGGCCGGCATCCGTCCGCGGTCGGCGTGACACGCAGGATCGGTTCAGGTTCCGTCACGGTGCTGACCGTTCCGTCCATCGCATACAACCGTGCAATCGCCGGGCAGGACAATCTGGGCGTCCTTCTGTTCCTGCTGAAACCATGGCTGTACAGCACAGGTTTTTCCGAAACCGTGCACGGATATGCGCTCGTACCGGGCATCCTGCCGTTGCTCGGCCCAGGGGCGAACTTTGCGCTCGTGTTGATCGCAAGCTCGATTGTTCTGTACATCTGGTCGCGCGGGCGCAGATTGGGCGCCGTCGCCGAAGAGGAGACAGCGCCGCCGCCCGCCAACCTGGCGTTTGTCACTGCGCTGGCGCGACATTACCGCAAGCGCGGCGACTATCGCGAACTGCTGGAGAATCTCCATCATCTTGCGGCGCACCGCCGCGCAAGCCGGGAACCGCCCGCGTCGCAGCGGGCCGATGACGGTGAGCGGGCGGATGACGGTGAGCGGGCCGATGACAGTGAGCGGGCGGATGGAAGCCGTCTGCGGGCTCACGCCTATCTGCGCAAGGCCCGCGACGCGCTCTCCCGTCTCTCGCAAAACGGCCATGATATCGGCTCGCCACCCTCATCAGAATGAAATGTGGCGAATCACGGCGTCGCGTCCTGCGCCCGAGGGGTTTTGCGACGGGGCAGGTCTCCAGGTGTCTGGACCGTCGCCCTGCCCTGTGCCCGGCGAGTTTAGCGCCATGGACTAGGTTCGCTGGGCCGTCGCCCTGCCCTGTGCCCGGCGGGTTTAGCGATAGCGGTGTCCGAGCAGGGGCCTGGGGACATGGGATCCAGTCCTTAAGGGGCAGGCGGGCTCATTTAGATCGGGCGTTTGAGGCGTCAGTCAAACGCCCGATCGACTCCCGCCGCCTGCCGAAGATGGGTGGACCCCATGTCTCCGGGGGATGACGAACACTGGCAGAAGACATTTTAAAGATTGGACTGAATCCGATGATCGAAGCACTGAAAACCCGCCTCCAGGAACGTGTGACCGGCCAGGAAAAAGCGGTCGAACTCCTGTTGATCGCCCTGCTGGCGGGCGGCCATGTTCTGCTTGAAGGAGTCCCCGGCATCGGCAAGACGCGCCTTGCCAAGAGCCTGGCAGCCGCGCTTGGCGTCAGTTCGGCGCGCATCCAGTTCACACCGGATATGCTGCCGAGCGACGTGCTCGGCAGCGTGCTGTACGACATGCGCGAGGGCACATTTCGCGTGGAACGCGGTCCCGTGTTCACGAACATCGTACTGGCGGACGAAATCAACCGCACCCCTCCCAAGACACAGGCGGCCATGCTGGAGGCCATGGAGGAGGGACAGGTGACGCTGTACGGCCAGAGTCTCCACCTGCCGTACCCATTTTTCGTCGTAGCGACGCAAAACCCTGTCGAATACGAGGGAACCTACCCACTGCCCGAAGCGCAACTCGACCGCTTCCTGATGAAGATCGCGATGTCCTATCCGGAACTGCAGGCGGAATGCGACATGCTGTCGTCGTTTGAACCTGCGCACATCGCTCGCATGACGGAGCGGGAGATGGAGCGCGAGGCGCCGCCGGTCGGAGACAGCGAGCGTTTGCTGAAAGAACAGCGCACCACCGCCAATGTGGAGGTTGCCCCCGCCGTCATTTCTTATATCGCGTCGATTGCGACCGCCACGCGCCAACTGCCGGGCGTTGCACTCGGCGCCAGTCCACGCGCAGCGACCGCACTCCTGATGGCGGCGCGCGCATGCGCGCGGATGGCCGGCAGAAACTTCGTTACTCCGGACGATGTCAAGCAGGTTGCGGTTCCGGTGCTCGCGCACCGCATCGTCGTGACCCCCGGCGCAGAACTGGAAGGAGTGACAGCCGACCGTGTCGTGGAAGACGTTCTGGCTTCCGTTGCTGTCCCGCGCTAACAGTTTCTCGCCGACAGGACGGACAGCGATTCTCGCCGCCTGTGCGGCAGCCATCGTCTTTGTCGGGGGCTGGTGGCACCTGGCGGCGTTCGCCATGGCGGCCGCCGCTCTCAGTCTGTCCGTCGCTCTGGCGTTTGACGGTCGGTCACTACCGCGCGCACGCGACCTGGCCGCCGCGCGCACCGTGGAACGGCTTCTGGTCGGCCGATCCTCCACCGTTTGGGTCACTCTGTCCCTCCATGCAGGACACCGAAAAATGCCGGACGGCCTCTCATACCGCATGGCCGTCCGCGACGATTGTCCCGCCGCGCTCGACAGCGTGGTTTCCCTTCACCGGGGCCGCTTGACGC